>NZ_JAKUEU010000039.1:0-48487 GCF_022663075.1 Bacillus cereus group sp. BfR-BA-01441 | reverse complement strand
CTTTCATTGTTTTAGGTATATAAGTTATTATTTTTAGAAGAATACTGAACCATTTTCACTTCTATTGATAAGGTGCTTTTTTATTAAAGAGATAAACGAATTGACAGCCATATATGGTCAACAAAAAAGGTTTCCTCCTAAGGAAACCTTTTTAATATTATTTATAGCGTTTTGTTTTTTTGAATATTCGAATTTTTTATTTTAAAGTCGTAAAAATTGACGTTACTATCTAAAAGTAAGTATGATGCGATTATAGTAAGATTTTTTAGGGGGAAGAAAAATGACAAGTTCAAGTAATAAAGCAGCGAGTATTTATGAAGGAACAAATGTAAATGCTGGGGGATTTTTTGAAAACGTTGAAGAAACAAAGTTGTTTGATCCAATTCAAGTTGGAGCTTGGTCTCTTCGTAATCGTATAGCGATGGCACCGATGACAAGATGCTTTGCAGATAATGAGACTGGAGTAGTTGGTGCGGATGTAGTGGAGTACTACAGAAAACGTGCTGCGGATGGAATTGGACTAATTATTACAGAAGGAATTGTCATTAGTCCGAGAGCAAAAGGAAACCCAGGAGTACCAGGTATTTATACACAAGAACAAATCGATTCTTGGAAACCTGTTACAGAGGCAGTACATAAAGAAGGCGGGACGATTATTGCTCAAATATGGCATGTTGGGCGTATGAGTCATCATGAAATAATTGGTGGTCAAATGCCACAAGCGCCGTCGGCTATCGCTGCAGAGGGAAATGTTCCACGCTTTCGTAAACCGTTTGATATGCCAGAAGCAATGACGTTAGAAGAAATACAAGAAGTGATCGATCAATACGCACAAGCTGCGAAAAATGCGATCGAAGCTGGATTTGATGGAGTAGAAATTCACGGTGCACACGGATATTTAATCGATCAATTTACGTATGAGTTTGCGAATAAGCGAACAGATAAATATGGCGGTGATTTAAAACAAAGGTTAACGTTTATGAAAGAAGTAACGGCAGCTGTAATAGAAGCTGTTGGAGCTAATAAAACACTTCTTCGTTTCTCTGCTTTCAAAGGTGATAATCCTACTTATATGTGGGAAAACCCTGAGTTTGCAATTGAAACGTTCATAAATATGTTTAAAGAGGTTGGATTAACGATGATCCATCCTTCAACGATGAATTATACCCAAGAGATTGCTGACGGAAAGAATTTTCATCAACTAGTAAGAAAATATTGGGATGGTACGATTGTTGGGGTTGGTAATTTAAATCCGAAAGAGGCCGAAGAAGCGTTGCAAGAAGGAACGATTGATGTAGCGGCATTCGGAAGACCGTTAATTGCTAATCCAGACTTTGTTCATCGAATTAAACACGCTGAAAGTTTAGTTGAATATGACGCGAAAGAGCATCTTGTTACGTTAGTATGAATAAAGATAAAAGGAGAACACATCTAGTGTTCTCTTTTTATTATGGAATTTCATAGGGGGAAGCGGGATGAGTGAAACGCTACTCGTTATTATTAGTATATTACTATTTTTAATGTTGCTTTTAATCGTCTTTTTTATCATTACATTTTTTATAAAAAAACGAACACATCATTCTATTTTAAAATTACATCCGTACTTAGGAAGAATGCGCTACTTACTGGAAAAGATAGGGCCTGAATTTCGACAATATTGGTTTGATCATGATACGGATGGAAAGCCTTTCTCACGTTATGATTTTCAAAGTGTTATGTTTTTAGCGAAATATCGCTCTGAAATACTTGGTTTTGGATCAAAACGAGATTTTGAAGCTTCTGGATATTATATTGCTAATACATTATTTCCGATATTAACGGAGGAATTAAGTGTGAATCTCACGCAAGAGCGAGAAGGTAAAAAGTACGTGATTCATAAAGAAGGGTTATTTTCAAGAAGAGAAAAATTGACAGCGGATACAACGAATCTTTGGCTGTACGAAGAAGATGATGCAATTATAGTCGGTGAGAACCGTAAATATCCGTGGAAGCTACATGGCATGTTTGGTGCATCTGCGACTTCTTATGGTGCGATTGGAGAAAATTATATTTTAGCGAGTGGTCTTGGAGCAAAAATGGCAGGCGGGTCGTGGATTAATACGGGTGAAGGTGGCGTTATTCCAGAACATTTACATACAGGAGCGAATATCGTTGCGCAAATTGGTCCAGGGTTATTTGGATACCGTGATGAAGACGGTAATTTTTCAATGGGAAAATTCATGGAGAAAGTGAAAGAAAGTAATATTAGAGCATTCGAATTGAAATTTGGGCAAGGTGCTAAAATACGTGGTGGTCATTTAGAGGGGCAAAAAGTAAATGAGAAAATTGCGTTTGTTCGCAACGTCCGAAAGGGAGAGACGATTAATTCACCGAATCGATTTTCATTTTTAAAGAATGCAGCGGATACACTTTATTTTATTCAACAGTTGCAAGAAAGCGGCGGTAAACCAGTTGGAATGAAAATTGTAATTGGTCAGCAGAAGCCTTTGGAAGATTTAATAAAAACAATGAAAGAACTAAACATTTATCCAGATTTTATTACAATAGACGGTTCAGAAGGCGGGTCAGGGGCAACGTATAAATCGATGGCAGATTGTATGGGACTGCCGCTTATTCCAGCATTACTTACATTTATTGATACAGCAAACCATTATGGTGTTCGTAACAAGTTTAAAGTATTTGCATCGGGTAAATTAATCACACCAGATAAAGTAGCGATTGCTTTAGCGATTGGGGCGGATGCTGTAAGTTCAGCCCGCGGATTTATGATGGCAAGCGGCTGTATTATGGCCCTTCAATGTAATTCTGGCCAATGTCCATCTGGTGTAGCCACGACGAATCCGCATTATCAAAAAGCGTTAGATCCGTATGAGAAGAAGTGGCGAGTCATGAATTATATTATTAGTATGAGATATAGTTTATTTTCATTAGCGGCAGCGGCGGGAGTGAAGAGCCCGCGCCATTTAACTAGAGAGCATATTGTGTTTAAAGACGAGGTGGGGAGAGTAGTTCCTCTTTCGGAATTGTTTCCTATAGTAAATCAAACCTAAAAGTATATTTGATATGTAAGATTTTTTTAAGGAATAATCATATTTTTGGAAAAATTAGGAGTATAATAGGGAAGTATTTTTAAAAATGACTATTTTTAGGGAGAGATTCACTTGCAACAAGGTTCTTACAGTATTACAATTTTTTTACTCGTCATAGGGCTCGTTATATTTAGACGCATGCGCTCTATGAATCGACCAATTAATAATAAAGGAAGACGACTACTATTGCCATTATTTTTCTTATTACCAGGTTTTTCTTTATACGCAGCACCGATACAACTTGCTGGTTGGCAAATTTGTATAGCTGCTGGGATCGGACTGCTATTGTCAATTCCACTTATTATTTTAAGTGGGTATGAAGTCAGAGAAGATGGTCAAATTTATGCAAAAAAAAGTATCGCTTTTATTGCTACATTTTTAGTTATCGTTCTTTTACGTGCTTATTTTAGAAGACATTTACAAGGTCTAGATCCAAAGTCAATCGGCATTCTTTTCTACACTCTTGCGGTTTGTTATATAGTACCTTGGCGTATTGGATGTTATATGAAATTTCGTAAAGTATATGTAGAGAAAGAGAAAATTGAGACGTCAATAAGCTAAAAGTCATACATTTGTATGGCTTTTTTCTTTTAAAATTTATCGGGTAAACGAATGAAAATAAGGTGTGAAAAAACACCGTTTAATTTTCTGAATATTATTACTTTAATTCCTTAAAAAATCATTGTAATCCACTGGGATAAAGGCGTTTATAAAGGTTTTCACATGTAATAAAAAGTGCTCGTTCACTTGAAAGAACAAAAAATGTTTGTTAAGGTAGGGAACCATAAGCGAAAACAAGAAAATAGAAAAAGTCATTTTTCGAAATTTTGAATGGCTTATGGACTAAGGGAGAGATTTGGTGAAGATTGAAATTATGGTATCGCTTGCTATTTATATGGCAGGTATGTTGTATATCGGATATTGGTCTTATAAGAAGACATCCGATTTATCAGATTATATGTTAGGCGGGAGGGGACTCGGTCCAGCAGTTACAGCTTTATCAGCTGGTGCTTCTGACATGAGTGGTTGGATGCTAATGGGATTACCTGGTGCGATGTATGCAACAGGATTATCAAGTGTATGGATTGCGATAGGTTTATTAATAGGTGCGTATGCAAACTATTTAATCATTGCCCCGCGTTTACGAACGTATACAGAAGTGGCAAATGATTCAATTACGATTCCAGACTTTTTAGAGAATCGGTTTAAAGATCGTACGAAAATACTTCGTTTTGTCTCCGCTATCGTCATTTTAGTATTTTTCACATTTTATGCGTCGGCTGGTTTAGTTTCAGGTGGACGTTTGTTTGAAAATTCTTTTAACCTTGATTATAAAATTGGTTTATTTGTAACAGTGGGTGTCGTTGTTGCGTATACACTATTCGGTGGCTTTCTAGCCGTAAGTTGGACGGACTTTGTGCAAGGTTGTATTATGTTTATTGCGCTTGTATTAGTGCCAATTGTTGCTTTTACGGATGTCGGTGGTGTAACAGAAACATTTAATACGATTAAGCAAGTCGATGCATCGCATTTGGATATGTTTAAAGGGACTACAGTATTAGGGATTATTTCCTTTTTAGCATGGGGCCTTGGATATTTTGGTCAACCACATATTATTGTCCGCTTTATGGCAATTACCTCTATTAAAGATTTAAAAACTTCTCGTAGAATCGGTATCGGTTGGATGACGATTTCAATTATAGGTGCAATGCTTACTGGTCTAATTGGTATCGCCTATTATGCTAAAAATAATGCGATATTACAAGACCCAGAAATGGTCTTTGTAACATTCTCAAATATTTTATTCCATCCATACATTACAGGATTTTTATTATCAGCTATTTTGGCTTCGATTATGAGTAGTATTTCCTCACAATTACTTGTTATTTCAAGTGCAGTAACGGAAGACTTTTATAAAACATTTTTCCGTCGTAACGCAAGTGACAAAGAACTTGTATTTATCGGTAGATTATCAGTATTAGTAGTGGCTATGATAGCAGTTGTTTTAGCGTATCATCCAAGTGATACAATTTTAACACTTGTAGGTTATGCTTGGGCAGGATTTGGTTCAGCATTTGGACCCGCTATTTTATTAAGTTTATATTGGAAGAGAACGAACAAATGGGGCGTTCTTGCTGGTATGATTGTCGGTGCAGTAGTTGTTATAGCATGGGTACAAATTCCAAGTTTAAAAGCAATTATGTATGAAATGGTACCTGGATTCTTCTGTAGTTTATTAACTGTTATCGTTGTAAGTTTATTAACGAAAGAACCCGTTAAGGCAGTTCATCGTGAATTTAATGAGATGGAAGCAGTACTGGAAGAAGAAACGAAATGATTTGAAAAGAGAGTAGACGGTGAATAACGTTTACTCTCTTTTCTTTTTAAATGAAATAAGTAACTTATTGACAAAGAAAAGTAAGTAACTTATAATAAGTATTGAGGTTGAGATAAATGACATTCTAAATCAAGTTTTATTATGATTTTAGAGTGAGTAAATGTTTTTTGGAAACTATCTTGAAATCGAGATAATCCCGATAAGTTAGACGCTAATGTGTAATTTTGTAATTAATATCTCGAATTCGAGATAAAATTATTATAACGGATTTTACTTTGTAGCATGGACAAAATGAATAATGAATTTAAATGTAAAAGAATTTTTATAATGAAATAAAAAAGGAGTGGAAGAAATGGAAAAGAAAACAATGGGAATCCATCACATTACAGCGATTGTAGGGCATCCACAAGAAAATGTAGACTTTTATGCTGGTGTATTAGGGTTACGTTTAGTGAAACAAACAGTGAATTTTGATGATCCAGGTACGTACCATCTTTATTTTGGAAATGAAGGAGGAAAGCCTGGAACAATTATTACGTTTTTCCCATGGGCAGGTGCTCGTCAAGGTATTATTGGGGACGGTCAAGTAGGAATTACGTCTTACGTTGTACCAAAAGGTACAATGGAGTTTTGGGAAAATAGATTAGAAAAATTCGATGTTTCGTATACAAAAATGACTCGTTTTGGAGAGCAGTATTTAGAATTTGATGATCCGCATGGTTTGCATATAGAATTAGTTGAAAGAGAAGCAGGCGAATTAAACAATTGGAGTTTTGGAGAAGTTACACCAGAAGTAGCAATTAAAGGGTTTGGAGGTGCTGTTCTTTTATCTGCACAGCCTCAAAAAACAGCTGAATTGTTAGAACATATTATGGGTCTTGAAAAAATTGGAGAAGAGGGCGAATTTGTTCGATTCCGTTCTTCTGCTGACATTGGAAATATTATTGATTTGAAATTATCAACAATCGGTCGTGGCCAAATGGGCGTTGGCACAGTTCATCATATTGCCTGGAGAGCGAGTGATGATGCTGATCAGCTAGACTGGAAAGAGTATGTGTCGCGTTTTGGATATCACGTAACTCCTGTACAAGATCGAAATTATTTTAACGCGATTTATTTTAGAGAACATGGTGAAATCTTATTTGAAATTGCAACAGATCCTCCTGGTTTCGCTCATGATGAATCGTTAGAGACGATGGGTGAGGAATTAAAGTTACCGGAACAATATGAACAACATAGAAAACAGATTGAACAAACGCTTTTACCATTTGAAGTGAGAAATTTAGATTAAAGTGATTGGAGGGGGAACAGGATTATGATGAAACATGTTTTTCAAAAAGGAAAAGATACGTCAAAACCAGTGTTGTTATTACTTCATGGCACAGGTGGTAATGAATTAGATTTACTACCACTTGCAGAAATAATTGATCCGGAAGCGTCGGTATTAAGCGTTAGGGGAAATGTGTTAGAGAATGGGATGCCGCGTTTCTTCCGCCGATTAGCAGAGGGCATTTTTGATGAAGAGGATTTAATTTTCCGTACGAAGGAATTAAATGAATTTTTAGATGAAGCGGCTAAAGAATATAAATTCGATAGAAATAACATTGTAGCTATCGGTTATTCGAATGGGGCAAATATCGCAGCAAGCTTATTATTCCATTACGAAAATGCATTGAAAGGTGCTGTGCTTCATCACCCAATGGTACCAAGAAGAGGAATTCAATTAGCAAATTTAGCAGGGAAATCTGTGTTTATTGCTGCTGGGACAAATGACCCAATTTGTTCATCAGCAGAGTCAGAGGAATTGAAGGTACTATTAGAAAATGCAAATGCGAATATAACAATGCATTGGGAAAATCGAGGGCATCAATTAACGATGGGTGAAGTAGAAAAAGCAAAAGAGTGGTATGACAAAGCATTTTAAAAAAGAAGCATCTGCTAACGATTAGCAGATGCTTCTTTTTTATTTAAGACTGGATTGCAAGATGAGATGAAGAAAGTGGTAGCTCAATATCAACAATCGTACCTTTATTTAATTCGCTTGAAATGTGTAATCTACCATGATGTTCTTCAATTATTTTGTAACACATCATTAATCCTAGTCCTGTGCCTTTTTCTTTTAAACTATAAAAAGGTTCGCCTAGACGGGAGATACGATCTTCAGGAATGCCGCAACCTTCATCGATAATTCGTATTAAGATGAAATTATCCTCTAATGGTTTTGTTTGGATGAAAATATTTCCGCCATTTGGCATTGCTTCTATCGCATTTTTTAATATGTTTATAAAAACTTGTTTTAATTGGTTACCGTCACATTGAATATCATATACGTAATCAAAATGATCCATGATGATATGAACGCTATGCATAATTGCAGTCGGTAAAATAAATGTAACTACCTCTTCAATTAAAGTTTGTATGTTACAAGTTTGGATAGATAATACTTGTGGCTTAGACATCGCCATAAATTGACTCGTGATGGATTCCATTTGTGAAATCTCACTTAACATAACATCGATATACCATTTCTGCTCCTCACTTATTTCAGGGAGGAGCAACGTTAGAAAACCTTTTAGAGAAGTGAGTGGATTTCGAATTTCATGGGCAATTCCAGCTGTCAGTTGTCCGACTACTGCGAGCTTCTCTGATTTTCGTAGTAACTTTTCAGTTTCTTTTAGCTCAGTAACATCTCTCCCCATCACGATAAGACCTTTGCGAGAACCATCAGGATGATAAAGCGGAACTTTTGATATACTTAAGATTAGATCGAAATCATCTCTATGTATAATAAATTCCTCGCCATGAAGAATTTGTCTTTGTTGCCATGCTAGTTCATCGATTTCTTCACAATGTAAAAAAGCTTCTCGGTATGCTTCATTATATTGAATGAGTTCGCTATCTTTTTTCCCGTGGTAAGGTACATGATGGAAATTGAAGCAAGAAAGTGCGTAATCATTTGCCTCAAGCCAGCGCCCTTCATGATCTTTAAAAATAACAAACGCAGGCATGGAGTTTACTAATGTACGTAATCTCTTCTCACTTTCTTTTAGCATATTCTCAATTCTTTCTGATTTTTCAAGCGGCTTCATAATAGCATATACGCCAGTAAGACGATTTTGAACAAAAATAGGAACTAGTTTTGTCACAACATCTAATAAGAATCCATTTTTATGATAAATAGATAAGATATACTCTTGTTGATTATCCGCTTCAGTATTCTTTATATTTTGTAATACTTGCTCAGAAATATGGGCTTCTAAAATAGAGGTAATATTTTTCTGTTCTAATTCTAAAGAAGTGTAACCTAATATTCTTTCGGCAGAAGGATTTATATGTAGAATAACTCCTTCTAAATTTAATGAAATAATACTATCAGGATTGTGTTCGAACAGAGATGCGTACATTTCTGTTAATGAACGATCTTGTATATGGTTTCGCAAACGTCTAGAAATGTTCGGATGACGTTTGTTTTGAGTTGGTGAATATTTTTTACGACTCATAATAGTTCCTCCGTACAAATAGCATCTAAAAAGATTTGTCTATTCATAACTATAATATAGATGTAATGTGTATTTCTATAAAAAATGGAAGTTATAGAATAAATTTTGTTTTTTTTATTTTTTGCAAGGTGAATGCAGGATGGTAATAAGGGGAGCTTATCTTGTTTTATAAACCTTTTGTAAGTTACAGACGGCTGTTTTCCGTATAACATTAGGGTAGAGGAGGGGGAGAGAAAATGAAAAATTATATTCAAGGGATTGATCACGTGCAAGTAGCTGCACCTGTAGGGTGTGAAGAAGAGGCGCGTGATTTTTATGGGAATACGATTGGTATGGAAGAAATTCCAAAGCCAGAAGAGTTGAAAAAACGAGGTGGATGTTGGTTTAAATGCGGAAATCAAGAAATCCATATTGGTGTCGAGCGGAACTTTACACCAGCTAAAAAGGCTCATCCAGCTTTTTATGTGAATGAAATTAATGAATTTAAGCAAACACTTATAGAGCAAGGTGTTAAAGTGATTGATGATTATGCACGGCCAGATGTAATTCGATTTTACGTGTCAGATCCATTTGGAAACCGAATTGAATTTATGCAAAATAAAGACTAGGTGGATTCCCACCTAGTCTTTAACTTCTTCTGAAAAGTCCTAACACTTCTACAGTTTCTGTAATATTAACGAATGCATTCGGGTCGATTTCAGAAATTGTTAGTTTCATACTTGCTAATTCTTCACGAGAAACGACGGTCATAAGTACACGCTTTTTCTCGCTTGAATAAGCACCTTCGCCATCAAGTAACGTTATTCCACGTACAACAGTTGAAAGAAGTTGTTTTTTCATTTTTTCTGCTTCATTTGTTACAATCATAAGTGTAACTTTACGATGTTTTGTATGAACAGCATCAATTACTTTACCAGTTACATAAATTGAAAGTAAGCTTGTAAGTGCAACATCCCAGGTGAAGAAGAATCCTGCGATTATTACAACGACTGCATTTAAAATAATAAGGAATCCGCCAAGTTTAATGTCTCGCTTGCGGGATAAAAGCATACCGATAATATCAAATCCACCAGTGGATCCATTACAGTTAAAAACAAGACCAATACCAGCTCCAGCGATTACACCTCCGAAGATAGAAGATAACAATGGATCTGTTGCTACGACTTTTACTGGAACGTAGTATAATGCAACAGATAATACAACTACAGAGACAACTGTGTTAAAAATTACTTTTTTTCCAAGACCTATGTACCCTAAAATAAGGATAGGTAAGTTTAATACAAAGTTAATAATGCCTGTGTTTACAGGGGTTACAATCCCTAAAATAATAGCAATTCCGCCAATTCCACTACTTAAAATTTTGTGGGGGATAAGGAAAAGATTAAAGGCAACCGCAATAATAATAGAACCGATAATAACACCAAGGAATCTGACCATTTCTTTCCCGTCCTTCACTGAAAAATTCATATTATTTCAAGATTATATATGATATTGAAAGTTTTGGGTAAAAACAGTTTATTTAGGTAAATTAGATTAATCAAAAGAATTTGAGTATTTTATCATTTGAAAGGGGATACAGTTGTGAAGATAAAAACATATCAACAGAAAAGCCCGTTGAAGCAAGAATGTGAGGATTCTTATTTTTGTAATAAAGAAAAAAAGATTTATGGTGTATGTGACGGTGCAACACCACTTGTCCCGTTTCGTGATGAAAAGGGACATAATGGAGCATACATCGCTTCGCATTTATTTGCAAGTTATTTTACTGCATTACGAGAGAATCATAGTTTACAATTTGCAGTTGCCAAAGCAAATGAAGCATTGCAAAGCAAAATGTTAGAATATGAAGTAGACACGAGAAAAAAAGAGCATTTGTGGTGCACATGTATCGCGGCAGTCCAAATAGTTGGTGAGAAAATTGAATATGCGCAGCTTGGGGACTGTATGATTGTCGCAACTTTTCAAAATGGAACGATGCAAGTATTAACGAAAGACACAGTTGAAGGAATTAGTAAAAGAGCAAAAAAGAAGAGGGAAGAAGATCGTAAAAAAGGGTTATCTGTACCAGAAGAATATGTTTTTCAAGATGTTCGAGAACAGTTAAAATACAATCGTTATCTTGCAAATATGCCAAATGGTTATTCAGTTGCAAATGGAATGAAAGAAGCGATACATTATTTACAACATGGTGAATTACATACAGATGAAGTGAGTGGGATTTTTATTTGTTCAGACGGGTTATTTCACCCAGATTGGTCATTAGAACAAACTGTTGCATATATAAGAAAGAATAGTATAAACGAATATATAGCAATTATTGAAGAGCTAGAAGCGGAAAAGAGAATAAGGCCAGATGATAAAACGATTATTATGATTGATTTTTAAGAGGAGGCAGTTCAAATGGAAATTAAACGTGTCAATCTAACATTTCAAGATGAATTAGTTCCTTTAGAAAAAGTAAACAAACTGATTATTCACCATACAGCTGAAGATGGATGGGACGTGTATAAAACGCATGAATTTCATCAAACTGTAAGGGGGTGGAGCGGAATTGGTTACAACTATTTTATCGAAAAGGATGGAACTGTAGTGGAAGGGCGAGGTTTACATATTGGAGCGCACGCGAAAGACCATAACCGTCATACAATTGGAATATGTATGACGGGAAATTTCGATAAATACGATCCCACTCCCCCGCAAGTGAATGCATTATATTCTTTATGCAAAATGTTTATGAAGCAATTTGCTATAAAGAAAGAAAATATACTAGGTCATAGGGAGTTAGAAGGAGTTACAAAAAGCTGTCCTGGTAATCGTTTTTCTATGGTAGAGTTAAGGAAGATATTATCTTAAATATAGAGGAGTAACAACGATGATGAATATAAAAATACCAAATGATAAAAAAGAAGAGCTTGTAGCACAAATTCAGCAATTTTTCATGGAAGAAGATCTAGATGAAATTGGACGTTTCCAAGCAGAGCGTTTAATAGAAGAAATGATTAAATTAGTTGGACCATTTGCATACAATCAAGCAATTGGAGATGCAAGAAAGCTTGTAAGTGAGAAATTAACGAATATGGAAGAAGATTTATACGTGTTAGAGAAAAATGAAGGGAAATAAAAAAAGAGCCGATGGGCTCTTTTTTATTTTTCTTTCTTATGTTCCTTATATTCATGTACTTTTTCTTTCACATTACCAACTGTATCTTTAGCAGTGCCTTTCACCTTATCCCATTTTCCTTCAGCTTGTAATTTCTTATTGTCAGTTACTTTCCCAACAACTTCTTTTACTTCACCTTTTACCTTATCAATGGCACCTTCTACTTTTTCTTTTAAACCATGATCATGTTTAGTCATACATTTCTCCTCCTTGTAGTTTGATTAGAATTCTCTTTTCATATTGCAAGTTGAATGATGTATCTAGTAATATCGTAACAAATCTAGTTTGAATATTCAAATGATTAATAGGATAGAAAAGGAATTGTCATAAAATGTTTAAAAATGTAACGGAAGGAGAAATAAAGTAAATTATAATATGTCTTTTGCGGTCCATATTGATTTTGTATAAGCGATTTTCATGTGAGCACGTTCCATGTTATTTTGACTGCCGCTACCGAACCTTGCTTGTCCAACTATTAAAGTACAATTGGATTCAATAGCTGTCTTAATTCGTTTTTGAATTAATGCAGTATGACAGCCTTTACGCTGAAATTCTGGCAAAGTAGCAGAAGCAGCTAATGATGCGACACCCTTATTTATATACAGGACACCAATACCAGCAGGGATATTTTGAACTTCAGCTATGAAAAAATGCCACCCTGGTTCATTGTAAAGAATTTCATTATTTTGGCGCACGCTATCTTTTGTAAAGGATGGCATATTAAATCCACGTACATAAATGTCTGCAAAAATATCAAACTCATTTTCTTTTAGTTTTCGTATTGTAATATTAGAAGGAAGAAGTGATGAACCCTCTCTCGGTATACTATACAAAGCAGTATGGAAGCTAGATTGATAAAACCCTTTTTGAGATAAGTATTGAAATAATTCAGTTGTACCTTGTGCTGGGGTAATTTCAAAACGACAAGGGATTTGTAGTGATTCATAATAAGAAATGATTGCATCAATCGCATCTGCATTTGTAATACCTTTTACTGTATTAAAAGCAGGACCAGCAATTATTTTTGATGAAAAGGCAGTGGCGCTACCGAATTTTTTCATTTGCACTTGCATTGGGTTTCCGCTTATTGTTTGTAGTCTCTCTAATCTAGAAGAGAGCATGTCAATTTCTGCATTTTCAATTTCTGTTGCTATATCGAGTGTCATAACAGTAGTCATAAAATTCCTCCGTTAATAAATATATTTCATAGTACATATACGATTTTTGTTTTGAGATTCCTGTTGAAATGTGAGAAAATAAGAGTTTTTTTGGAAGGGAAATGGAAGTGAGCTGTCGAAGGGAGTGGAAACAGATTAAAGGTGGTGCTCTCATGAAACAAAAAACCGTGCAGACATGCTCTAATTGTGGTTCTCAAAACATAGGAGAAGGTGAGTTTGTCGGATATGCACAAATACGGAAAAAGGAAACGATGTTCACATCTTCACCGGTGGATGCGTATATTTGTACAGATTGTGGGAATATCCTTCTATTAAAAGTACGACATTATGAAAAGTTTAAGCAGAAGCCGTTATGATCATTGAGAAATGGTCATATCCAACGTTGTATACGAAACGACTTATGTTAAGGAAAATGAATATGAGTGATAGTTTACATATATATGAGTATGCTACAGATAAAGAGATGACAACTTTTACTGTATGGGATGCTCATCGATCGTTATGTGACACATATAACTATGTAGAAGAGATTGTGGGGCAATATAATGAAGGGCAAGTAGCACCTCTTGGAATTGTATTAAAAGAGGAGAAAAAACTTATAGGCACGTGTGGATTTATAAAATATGATTTGGTCACACATACAGCAGAAATTGCATACGCCTTATCTCGAAAATATTGGGGAAGAGGATTAGCCACGGAGGCTGCATTAGCTTTTTTCTACTATGGTTTTCATGAGTTGCATCTTAATAGTATTGAAGCGGGATGTGATTCAGAAAATGAAGCATCTGAAAAATTAATGAAACGTTTGAATATGGAGTACAAATATACAATTCAGAAGGATATGTTTATTAAAGGTAAGAATCGCGATACAAAAAGATATTGTATATCTAGAGAAGGATATATGAATCAATGAAATATCTTACATTGAAAAACTCCTTTAAATAAATCAAGGAGTTTTTTTATTTTGATAACAACAAATCGGAGTTTATCTTTTTGTTCGTGTGTTAGGAGTATGGGAGATATATCGAATTTTAGTAGAAAATAAGGAATACAGTAATCGTTTTATTTTTAAACTGAAAAAGAAAGTAAGAAAAAAGGTAGATAGTTTATCGTTCTGAATTATTTCCAAAGAAATAATTCAGAAAATACAGAAAAATGTCGTAATCATTTGCGGAAGTCTGTTATAATAAACGAAAAAATGAAAACGCTTTAAAGGGGGATGTAACCAATATGATGATGAATGTACCGCTAACAATTAGTTCTATGATGGAAAGAGCAGAAAAGTTATTCTCAAAGAAAGAAATTGTTTCTCGTACACATGATACCATTACGACATTAACGTATAAGCAGCTAGGAGAAAGGACGAGAAGACTTTCTAGTGCGTTAAAAAAGCTTGGGATTAAGGAAGGCGAACGTGTAGGAACGTTAGCGTGGAATCATCATCGACATGTGGAGGCGTATTTTGCTATTCCTGGTATTGCTTCCGTTTTACACACAATTAATATTCGTTTATCTCCTCAACATATTTCATACATTATTCAGCACGCAGAAGACCGAATTCTACTTATAGATGAAGATCTCGTACCGCTTGTTGAAAATATTCAATCACAATTATCAACTGTACAAGCTTACATTATTATGACTGATAAAGATGAACTCCCAAACACTACGCTGAAGCCTGTATATCATTATGAAAAGCTATTAGAAGAAGGCGATCCCAATTTCCAATTTGTAAAAGATATTGATGAAAATACACCAGCTGGTATGTGTTATACGTCAGCGACTACAGGAAATCCGAAAGGTGTTGTATATACGCATCGTAGTACTGTACTGCATTGCATGGCACTCGGTTTAGCGGATACAGCTGCTTTATCGGAAAGTGACGCGGCGATGGCAATTGTACCGATGTTCCATGTGAATGCTTGGGGACTTCCTTTCGCTGCTACTTGGTTTGGATCAAAACAAGTTCTTCCAGGACCGATGTTTACGCCGAAAATTTTATTAGAAATGATCCAATCTGAAAAAGTGACGTTAGCTGCCGGTGTGCCGACAATTTGGCTCGGTGTATTACAAGAGTTAGAAAATAATAGTTATGATTTATCTAGTATGACGAGAATACTATGTGGTGGTGCAGCCGCACCGAAAAGTGTTATTAAAGCATTTGAACAGAAACACAATGTTCCTTTCATCCATGCATATGGTATGACCGAAACAAGCCCACTCGTAACACTTGCACGTTTAAAAAGTTATGAAACAGAATTATCGTATGAAGAGCAATTAGAAATTAGATCAAAGCAAGGGTATCTTGTCCCTGGTGTAGAGATGAAAGTAGTCGGTACAAATGGTGAAGTGAAGTGGGACGGTACGGAGATGGGAGAACTATGTTTACGAGCACCTTGGATCGCTGAAAGCTATTATAACGATGATCGTACTGTCGAAGGTTTTCGCGATGGATGGTTATATACTGGTGATGTTGTCACAGTGGATGAGGAAGGTTGCGTGAAAATTGTTGACCGTACGAAGGATGTTATTAAAAGCGGGGGAGAATGGATTTCTTCGGTCGATCTTGAAAATGCTTTAATGGCACATGATGCTATATTTGAAGCGGCTGTCGTTGCAGTTCCTCACCCTCAGTGGCAAGAGCGACCAATTGCCTGCGTTGTTCAAAAGAAAAATAGTACGGTTACAAAAGAAGAAATATATGAGTTTTTAAAACCACAGTTTGCGAAGTGGTGGTTGCCAGACGATATTGTCTTTATGGAAGAAATACCGAAAACATCTGTTGGGAAGTTTTTAAAACAGGCGCTTCGGAAAGAACTGGAGCATTTGCATAGAGAGAAATAAGTGAACTTCTATTTGTAAACTCTAATACATTAATGGTTGACAAAAGAAGAATGGAAAGATAATATGATTTTTGTGATATGTTACCTAAAATAAATTTTAAGTTTACAAATAGGAGAAGCAAATATGAATACAAAAAACTTAGTTTTTGTCGCTTTATTTAGTTCTATTATGGGAGTGTTAGGGTTAATACCTCCGATTGCTCTTTCTATTACACCAGTTCCAATTACATTGCAATCACTCGGTGTTATGCTTGCGGGTGGGTTGTTAGGATCACGTCTAGGTGCGTTAAGTCAGCTTATTTTCTTACTTATTGTAGGAGTTGGAGCACCATTGCTTGCTGGTGGACGCGGTGGCCTTGGTGTATTTGTTGGACCAAGTGCAGGATATTTACTTGGTTACATCATTGGGGCGTTTGTTATTGGTTATTTAATTGAGCGTTTACGTGAAGTTTCTATTATAAAAGTATTATGTATTAATATAATTGGTGGTATTTTCGTAGTTTATGTATTTGGTATTACTGTACAAGCGTTCTTAATGGATGTTTCTGTATGGGAGACAATGAAAGTGAGTGCTGTGTTTTTACCAGGGGATTGTATAAAAGCAATTATTGCGGCAGTTCTCGTAACAAAATTACATCGTTCATTGAAACATATTATTACGCCCGCTTTAAAGAATGGAAAATATACAAATGCGGGATGATAAAGGGAAGAAACACGTTAATTGCGTGTTTCTTTTTATTATTATTGTAAAGAAAGGACGTCTCATATGGGGATTACAAAAGAATATAAAAAGCATGCCTCTTTACAACCAAATAAAATAGCGATAAAGGAAAATGATAGAGTTTTAACATATAAAGAGTGGTTTGAATCAGTTTGTAAAGTAGCAAGCTGGTTAAATGAAAAAAAATCGAAGAATAAAACGATAGCAATCCTATTAGAAAATCATATAGAGTTTTTACAACTATTTTCTGGTGCCGCTATGGCCGGGTGGGTTTGTGTTCCGTTAGATATAAAGTGGAAACAAGATGAGCTCAGAGAAAGAATTGAAATTAGTAATCCGGATATGATTGTGACAGAACGATATAAGGTGAATGATCTATTGGATGAAGAAGGAAGAGTAATTGAAATTGATGAGTGGAAAAGAATGATAGAGAAATATCTTCCTACATATTCCACTGTAGAAAGTGTACAACATGCTCCTTTTTATATGGGATTTACATCAGGATCAACAGGAACAGCAAAAGCATTTTTACGTGCACAGCAATCGTGGGTTCATAGTTTTGATTGTAATGTACATGACTTTCATATGAAAAGGGAGGATTCAATTTTAATAGCTGGGACGCTCGTTCATTCTCTTTTCTTATACGGGGCAATAAGTGCATTATATGTAGGACAAACAGTGCACATTATGAGAAAGTTCTTTCCAAATCAAGTATTAGATAAGTTAGAAACTGAAAATATATCAGTTATGTATACAGTTCCGACAATGCTTGAATCTTTATATAAAGAAAATAGATTAATAGAAAATAAAGTGAAAATTATTTCGTCAGGAGCGAAATGGGAAGCTGAAGCGAAAGAAAAAATAAAGAATATATTTCCTTATGCGAAAAGATATGAATTTTATGGTGCATCAGAGTTAAGTTTTGTAACAGCACTAGTCGATGCAGAAAGCGAAAGAAGGCCAAATTCAGTAGGAAAACCTTGTCATAATGTGCAAGTTCGAATATGTAATGAAGCAGGCGAAGAAGTACAAAAAGGTGAAATAGGAACTGTTTATGTGAAAAGTGATCAGTTTTTTATGGGATACATAATAGATGGGGTTTTAACACGGGAGTTGAATGCAGAAGGTTGGATGACAGTGCGAGATGTAGGCTATGAAGATGAAGAAGGCTTTATATATATTGTTGGTAGAGAGAAGAATATGATTTTATTTGGAGGAATCAATATTTATCCAGAAGAAATAGAAAGTGTATTACATGAACACCCAGCTGTTGATGAAATAGTTGTAATTGGTGTGAAAGATAGTTACTGGGGTGAAAAGCCCGTCGCGATCGTAAAAGGAAGTGCTACGAAACAACAATTAAAGAGTTTTTGCTTACAGAGATTATCCTCTTTTAAAATACCGAAAGAATGGCATTTTGTAGATGGAATACCTTATACAAATAGTGGGAAAATCGCTCGTATGGAAGCAAAAAGTATGATTGAAAACCGGGAGAAAATATATGAATAGGGCAGTCATTGTAGAGGCGAAAAGAACACCTATTGGTAAGAAGAATGGGATGTTAAAAGAGTATGAAGTTCAGCAATTAACAACGCCGCTTCTTACGTTTTTAAGTAAAGGGATTGAGAGGGAAATAGATGATGTCATATTAGGTAATGTTGTTGGGCCAGGAGGGAATGTTGCGAGACTATCTGCTTTAGAGGCGGGACTTGGCTATCATATTCCTGGTGTAACGATTGATCGGCAATGTGGTGCTGGTTTAGAAGCAATTCGAACTGCGTGTTATCTCATTCAAGGCGGGGCAGGTAAGTGTTATATCGCCGGGGGAGTAGAGAGTACAAGTACGTCACCTTTTCAAAAAAGAGCACGATTTTCACCTGAAACAATTGGTGATCCTGACATGGGAGTAGCGGCTGAATATGTTGCAGAACGTTATAACATCACGAGAGAAATGCAAGACGAGTATGCTTGCCTCAGTTACAGACGAACACTGCAAGCATTAGAAAAAGGATTTATATATGATGAAATATTGTCTTTTAATGGAGTATTAGATGAATCTATAAAGCTAGAAATGAATTATGAACGAATGATTAAAAGAACAAAACCTGCATTTTTACAAAATGGTACAGTAACGGCGGGGAATTCATGTGGTGTAAATGATGGAGCATGTGCCGTTCTTGTAATGGAAGAGGGGCAAGCCCGAAAATTAGGATACAAGCCTGTACTTCGTTTCGTTCGTAGTGCTGTAGTGGGAGTGGATCCCAAGCTTCCAGGGACTGGTCCGATATTTGCGGTGAACAAATTATTAAACGAAATGAATGTAAAAGTAGAGGACATCGATTATTTTGAAATAAATGAAGCATTCGCCTCAAAAGTTGTTGCTTGCGCAAAAGAGTTACAAATTCCGTACGAAAAAGTAAATGTAAATGGTGGAGCAATTGCGCTCGGTCATCCGTACGGTGCATCTGGTGCTATGCTTGTAACACGTTTGTTTTATCAGGCACAAAGAGAGTCTATGAAATATGGAATTGCTACATTAGGAATTGGAGGCGGGATAGGGATTGCGCTATTATTTGAGAAAGTAGAAGACTAGCGAGGTAATTAGTTTTCTACTTTTTGAGGAACATAAATATTGCTACCAGGCTTCGCTTTCATTTCGTTCCAAGCAGCAATCGCATCAGCTTTTGCTTTCCCTTTATTATTTGGATCTTCGAAAAAGTCACGAGTAAAGCGATTGTATTCAAATTGTGTACCGATAGTTGTTTTGTATGTAGGGTCTTTTTTTCGTTCGTTTTCTTCATGCCAAAAAGCTATCGCGTCTTCATATGTTTTTCCAACATTCTCTTTGAAAAATTTTTGAAGAGCTACTGTAAAGCGAAAGTTTGTTCCGATTTTTTCTTTGAAAAAAGCACGAACATCTTCGCTACAGCGGTGATTGTTAGTAATAATCGTTTGAAGAGAAAGGTCTTTATAGGATAGGGAAGCTTTACTCACCTTTTGAACAGAGCTGTTTTTTAATATTTTACCAGTAGTTAAATAATGTGAGATACGCTCGGTTATTTCGATCTTAGAGCCACTAGCTGGCAACTCATTCTCACGACAAAATGTTTGGAGTTCTGCTTTTAACCAATAATAGTTTTGGAAATCTTCAAGTGATATAGACTTTGTTAAAGGTGGACGCATGAATGTAACAACTACTTTCTTCCATAATTTTCTTTAATTATAAAACATATGTTCTTTTTATGGAAGGGTTAATTTGTAAATATAATGGGAAGAGGAGATTGCATATGGAAAATGTAATGCAAGTTCGTGTTACAGGAATTTTAATTGAAGATGAAAAGGTATTGCTAGTAAAGCAAAAAGTGGCTAATCGAAATTGGTCTTTACCTGGAGGAAGAGCAGAGAATGGCGAAACGTTAGAGGAAGCAATGATTCGAGAAATGAGAGAAGAGACAGGGTTAGAAGTTAACATTCAGAAGCTACTCTATGTTTGTGATAAACCAGATGCTCGCCCGTCTTTATTACATATAACGTTTTTGCTTAAAAGGATTGAAGGTGAAATTATGCTACCTTCTAACGAGTTTGATCATAATCCAATTCATGATGTGCAAATGGTGCCGATTAAAGATTTAAGTCATTATGGTTTTTCGGAAACTTTTATCAATCTTATAAGTGAAGGTTTTGTAAATGCAGGGAGTTATCAAGGTTTGAAACAAAATATAGGTCTGTAAATATAGGGGAAGGATAGCCGTTCGCTATCCTTCATAACATGTTTTAAACTGCTGACTGTAAAGAAGAAACAAGCTGATTTAAAAATTCATCTCCGCTCATAATTGCTTTCCCGCCACCGCGAGCACTCTTCTTATTTCCGCCACCTTTTCCTTCGATTGTAGGAAGAGCGTCTTTTAAAAGAGCATTCATATCGAGTGATACTGATTTTCCGCAAGCGAGAATACATTGTAGTTTGTCATCATTTTCGATGACGAAATACGTAATTGCATGCTCTTGTTGTTCTGTAATAATAGCGGAAAGCTTTGCGATTTCTTGCATAGAACGATTTGTAAATACTTTAGAAATAAGTATGCCGGCATGTATTTCCGTAGGGTGTTGAAGTAGTTCATTTGCCTCTGCAAATAATAATTTTTCATTCATTGTTTGTATTGCTTTTTCGTTTTCTTTTTGAGAAGTAAGCAGTTGCGCCACTTTTGTTGGAATATCAGTTTCGCTACTGTTTAATTGTTTGGAAACATTCTTCATAATTTGTTGTTGCTGCCCTATTAATTTAAGTGTGCGCCAGCCAGCGATAAACGTTAGTCGTATGCCACCTTTATTGCGTTCCCAGCTAAGAACTTGAATAGGACCTACTTCACCAGTACGTTTCGGGTGTGTTCCGCCACAGCCGTTATAATCAAAGTTTTCGATCATAACAACGCGTATATTTTCTGTCATAGTCGGTTCTTTACGAAGGGGCAACGTTTTCGCTTCTTCTAAGTTCATCCACTGGATGCGGATTGGATGGTTTTCAAAAACAATTTTGTTTGCAATTTGTATTGCTTTTTCAACCGTTTCTGCATGAAGATTTTCTGTTTCTAAATCAATTGTTACTGTTTCTTTACCAAGATGGAATCCAATTGTAGGCATGTTAAAATGGTCCCAAAAGGCAGCAGATAAAATGTGCTGAGCCGCATGTTGCTGCATATGATCAAAACGGCGCTCCCAATTGATTTTACCTTCTACGTCTTCTGTATGTAATTGTTCTGCAATGTAATGACGAATTTCTCCGTTTATCTCTTCTACATTGATTACATTGATATCATTTAATGTACCAGTATCATATGGTTGTCCGCCACCTGTCGGATAAAATGCTGTTTCATTCAAAACAACGTATAAGTTACCGTCTTTATCATAATCTTGCTTTATAATTTTAGTAGTAAAGTCTTGCTTATAAGCGTCAGTGTAATATAATTTGTGCTCCAATTTTCTTTCTCCTCTCGCATTAACTAGTTTCATTGTAAAGCAATTGAAATTAGTTTCCTAATATTTCAGAAGAAAGAAACTATTTTTAGAATTTTCTTGCTATAATAAGAAAAAGAAAATGCGGGGGTGGAATGAATATGTTATATGAAAACGGCGTAGATAAACTGCTTAGTTTAAGCAGAAATATTTCTGAATTATATCGAGAATTAAATGAAATGACCCGGATTTTAACGGATTGTAATCGAGAAAGTGTGAAGTTTGATCGGTTATATGTAAAAGAGTTACTTTGGAAGAAAGAAGATGTAATAGAGAAATATGACCAGCTACTTGTACAACTTTGTATTAACGAATGCTTTGATCTAAAAAGTGTCATTACAGGGGAATATAAGTATACATATGAAGAAGTAGAAAACATAGTTTTACAATTTAATGAAAAGTATAATGTCGCAATCTTAATTAAAGATGTGTGTAAAGAATTACAGTTCACATATGGAATTGATATGGACATAACGAGAACAACTCGGGTATCAACAGCTCAAGTATAGAAAAAGGAAAAGAAAGCAGATCCTTTGCTTTCTTTTTTTTGTGAAAATAGAGAGAGTAGGTTTAACGATGAAGGGGAAGTTACAGCATATTCATCCGCTTGGAATGAGTATTATTTTAGGGACATTGTTTGCTAGGTTTGCAACTTCAATGAGTATCCCTTTTTTAGCGATTTATTTAACGACTGTTAAAGGTGTATCAGCTGGAATGACTGGTGCTATTATCGGAACGAGTGCACTTGTTGGTGTTTTTGCTAGTTTTATCGGAGGGAATTTATCAGATCGATTTGGCCGGAAAACGATTATGCTCTGGTCCATGATCGTTTGGATTTTTGTGTTTATAGGTTTTTCACTTGCGGATCATGTTTTAAGTTTCTTTTTATTAAACGCTTTAAATGGATTATGTAGGTCGTTTTTTGAGCCAACATCAAGAGCATTATTATCAGATTTAACAAAGCCTGAGTATCGGTTACTCGTCTATAACTTACGATACGGTGCAATAAATGTTGGAGTTGCTATTGGACCAATTGTTGGATTACAGATTGGAAGTGCAAAATCAACAATTCCTTTTTTAGTAGCAGCTGGGGTATATATTCTATATACAGCTATATTAGCGTTCCAATTTAAGAAGTATCCAATGGAAAAAAAGAAAGTGAGTACAGAAAAACCTGTTACAATGTTAAATGCAATGCGTATATTGCGAAAAGATATAGTATTTTTAGTTGCTTTAGTCGGTATTATTTTGAGTAATTGCGGTTTTTCACATTTAACGACGACAGTATCTCAATATTTTGCAAATGCACATATATTTGAGGATGGAGTGAAGCTATTCTCATATATGCTCGCTTTAAATGCAATTGTTGTAGTGATTATCCAATACCCTGTTATTCAAATGTGCAAAAAATACACACCATTAGCATCCATTATGGTTGGAACTTTATTTGTGAGCGGAGGATTGTTTGGATTTGGAGTAGTAGAATCTATGCTAGGTGCTGCCGTCTGTACAATTATTTTTACAATTGGAGAAGTCTTAATGTTTTCAATGACGGATGTATTTATTGATGATATTGCTGTTGCGCATCTAAAAGGAACATACTTCGGTGCGATGGGTTTCTCGGGAATTGGAGCAGTAATAGGTCCGTGGTTTGGAGGAGTACTTCTCGATTACTACGGGTACCAAAATGGGTTTGCAATATTTTCAGCACTAGCTATATTTTCAACTGTGGCATTTCCTGTGCTTTTAGTTACAAAAGGTTTATCGAAAAAAAGATATGATAGAAATTCTAATATAGAAATGCATGCGAAATAACATAAGCCCCAGTAACCAACTGGGGCTTAGTGCGTATTATATTAACTCTTAATTTGAAAAAAGAACTTTCTTTTCATGCTTATCAGCAACTTCATTTTTGGAAATATGAATGGCTAAATATCCATTTTCTAAGCAGGCTAGCATCTTCTTATAAATAATATTATCGGGTAAAGGAATGATCCGCTGTAAAGAAATATTATTATGAAGTATGCAAATGGTTAGGCCTGTCTTCATCTTTTTAATGACTACATTTTGTTCAGTTACATTTGGTACATCTGTTTCCAAAATGTATTCTTGTTCCGTTTCGCAAAGGTCAATATGAATTTGATTTGGGAAACTAAAGTTACTACAAGAGTCAGAACAAAATTGATCCATCCATTCTTCGAAACCATCAACATGAAAAAGACAATCCTTCTTTTTCTTGCCCATGTAAGACACCCTCCGTAAAATCTCAATTCATACTATGTTATGCATGAATGAAGTAGGGGTGAAGAATAAATGGAAAAATATAAACATTGTATGTGGAAAAGATAGCTAGTGTGCACTTTTTGTTTTACATATCATGATGCGCATGATGTTTTTGGCGTGAATGGTTACGGTTTTTTACTTTATGAGATCCGCTTAATGGTTCAGGTTGTCCTTTTTTTTCTTTCGCTTCACGATTGTTTTTTCCCATTGTATGTGACACCTCCTCTTCCTCTTTAGAATGAGAGAAGTTTGCAAATTTATACGAGAATGTTTTTAGAAAAAAAGGTAAAGATAATTGGGACTAACTATTACAGAAAGGGGATTATATAATGCCATATCATAAAGATAAACAACAAGCGTTTCAAGCAGCGCAGCAAGGCGTTACACAAGCAGAAAATGCATTTAACAACATTGTGAAAAATGATCCAAACTACGGTCATGATTTAAAAGAATTACGCCAAGAGGTTCAGGAAGCATATGAACAAATTCAAAATGCACTAGAGGTAGCTTCAGAAACACAACGTCCACAACTTGAGCAATATGAAAATAATCTCCAAAATATAATGCGAAATGTAGATCGATTAGAAAAGTAAATGAGGTTGTTGTTTATTCGACAACCTTGCTGCTTTAGTAAACGTTATGCTAAAACAGAAAATTTTTCTATTAGTTTTTTCTTTGCTATGTGCAGTACATATATTTCAAGTGGAAAAAGTGGAAGCGAAAATGTTGCTCAGAAAAGAGTTAGAACCAACTGGTTATGTAACATGGGAAGTACCTAATAATGAAAAAATTATTGCAATTACATTTGATGATGGACCAGATCCAACGTATACACCACAAGTTTTAGATTTATTACGTCAATATAAGGCTGAAGCGACATTTTTTATGATTGGATTTCGAGTTCAGCGCAATCCATATTTAGTGAAACAAGTGTTAAAAGAGGGACATGAAATTGGAAATCATACGATGAATCATTTGTATGCGAGTAATTCATCAGATGAAAAATTAGAAAATGATATTTTAGATGGAAAGAAATTTTTTGAAAAATGGGTGAAAGAACCTTTGTTATTCCGTCCTCCTGGCGGATATATTAACGACGCTGTATTTAAAACAGCGAAAGAAGCTGGTTATCAAACTGTTCTATGGTCGTGGCATCAAGATCCACGTGATTGGGCAAATCCAGGGGTTGAATCCATTGTAAATCATGTAGTGAAAAATGCTAAAAGTGGCGATATTGTATTGTTACATGATGGAGGAAATGATCGTAGTCAAACGGTAGCGGCACTAGCAAAAATTTTACCTGAGCTGAAAAAGCAGGGCTATCGATTTGTAACGGTTTCGGAATTACTACGTTATAAACATTAGAAAAAATCCCAAAAGGAAAATAGACCTTTTGGGATTTTTCTTTACTGGTTCTTTTTACGTTTCTTATTATTTTGTCGCTCTGCTGGAGTTAAAGGCTCGTTTGCAAATTCTTCATTGTAACCAGTTCCTTGTCCTTGTGCAGATGCAGCATTCATTCCTGAAATAGTATGATTTGCTTTTCTTTTACCCATTTTATTTCACCTCTATAACATTTTTTGTATGTTGAATGATGAGCAGTTCATAGTATGTATGAACTGTAAGTAAACCGCTGATAGAGCACTTTACTTTATGATAATAGTATTCATAAGGAGTATGAAAGCTATTCAAATTTAGAAACATAAAGAAAACTTATGATAATCTATAAGTTTCTTATTATTTACTTATTTAGAAAGTTGTAATAAGATATTATCGTAAGGTATTGAAAAGTTTGTCTACATTTTATATTCAGACAACTTAGTCACGTTTAACAGGGGGGAAACATAATGGTCAAACATAATCCATTTCAATCACGTGCAACTTTTGAAGTAGATGGAAAAACGTATCATTATTATGATTTGAAAGCGCTTGAAAATGCAGGGGTTGGCAACGTATCTCAATTACCATATTCCGTGAAAGTTTTACTTGAATCAGTACTTCGTCAAGTAGACGGACGTGTAATCACAGAAGAGCATGTTACAAATTTAGCGAAATGGGGAACGAAAGATGTGCAAGATATCGATGTTCCATTTAAACCATCTCGTGTAATTTTACAAGATTTCACTGGTGTTCCAGCTGTTGTTGATTTGGCTTCGCTTCGTAAAGCAATGGCAGACATGGGCGGAGATCCTGACAAAATTAATCCTGAAATTACTGTAGACCTTGTAATTGACCACTCTGTACAGGTTGATAGAGCGGGTACGGCAGACGCGCTTGCATTCAACATGGACTTAGAGTTTAAACGTAATGAAGAACGTTATAAATTTTTAAGCTGGGCACAAAAATCATTTGATAACTACCGTGCGGTTCCACCAGCTACAGGTATTGTACACCAAGTAAACCTTGAATATTTAGCACCAGTTGTTCATGCTGTGAAAAATGCTGAAGGTGACTTAGTTGCATACCCAGATTCATTAGTTGGAACAGACTCACATACAACAATGATTAACGGTATCGGCGTTCTTGGATGGGGCGTTGGTGGTATTGAAGCAGAAGCAGGAATGCTTGGACAGCCTTCATACTTCCCAGTACCTGAAGTAATCGGTGTGAAATTAACTGGTACACTTCCAAGTGGTACTACAGCGACAGACGTTGCATTAAAAGTAACACAAGTATTACGTCAAAAAGGTGTAGTTGGTAAATTTGTTGAGTTCTTCGGTAATGGACTAAAGAGCATGCCTTTAGCTGACCGTGCAACAATTTCAAATATGGCACCAGAATACGGCGCAACTTGCGGATTCTTCCCAATCGATGATATTTCATTAGAATACTTACGTTTAACAGGTAGAGATGAAGAACAAATTCGCGTTGTTGAAGAATACTGTAAAGCGAACGGTTTATTCTATACAGCAGACAGTAAAGATCCAATCTATACTGATCTTGTTGAAATTGATTTAAATACAATTGAATCTAACCTTTCTGGACCGAAACGCCCACAAGATTTAATTCCACTTTCAGATATGAAAGATGCGTTCCATAAAGCTGTTGTAGCACCAGTTGGAACACAAGGACTTGGATTTAATGAGCAAGAGTTCGATAAAGAAGTGAAGGTTACATTAGAAGATAAAGAAGTAACGATGAAAACAGGTGCAATTGCAATCGCAGCAATTACAAGCTGTACAAATACATCAAACCCATACGTATTAATTGGAGCAGGTCTAGTTGCGAAGAAAGCAATTGAAAAAGGACTTGTAGTACCTGAGTATGTAAAAACATCATTAGCACCAGGATCTAAAGTTGTTACAGAGTACTTAGATAAGTCTGGTTTAACAACATATTTAGATCAATTAGGTTTCCAAACAGTTGGTTACGGCTGTACGACTTGTATCGGTAACTCTGGTCCATTAGCGCCAGAATTAGAAGAAGCAATCGCAGCAAACGACTTACTAGTAACATCTGTTTTATCTGGTAACCGTAACTTTGAAGGTCGTATTCATCCACTTGTAAAAGCAAACTACTTAGCATCACCACCACTTGTTGTGGCATATGCACTTGCAGGTACTGTTGATATTGACCTGAAAAATGATGAAATCGGTAAAGATGCAAATGGCAATGCTGTTTACTTCAACGATATTTGGCCATCAGCTAAAGAAATTGAAGATGTAGTTCAAAGCGTTGTTACATCTGAACTGTTCAAGAAAGAATATGCACAAGTATTTAACAGCAATGAGCGTTGGAATGAAATCCAAACTTCAAACGAAGCTTTATATACTTGGGATAATGATTCAACATACATTCAAAACCCACCATTCTTTGAAGGTTTATCTAAAGAACCAGGTGAAGTTGAAACGTTATCAGGCTTACGCGTAGTTGGTAAATTTGGTGACTCTGTAACGACAGACCACATTTCACCAGCAGGTTCAATCGGTAAGCACACACCAGCTGGACGCTACTTATTAGAAAACGGCGTACAACCAGTTGACTTTAACTCTTACGGTTCTCGTCGTGGTAACCATGAAGTTATGATGCGTGGTACATTCGCGAACATCCGTATTAAAAACCAAATTGCACCAGGAACAGAAGGCGGATATACAACATACTGGCCGACTGGTGAAGTAACATCAATCTATGATGCTGCTATGAAATATAAAGAAGATGGCACAGGTCTTCTAGTTGTTGCTGGTAAAGATTATGGTATGGGAAGTTCTCGTGACTGGGCTGCGAAAGGTACTAACTTATTAGGTATTAAAGCAGTAATCGCAGAAAGCTTCGAACGTATTCACCGCAGTAACTTAGTGTTAATGGGTGTATTACCACTTCAATTTAAAGATGGCGAAAGTGCTGAAACGTTAGGTCTTGTTGGTAACGAGTCATTTGAAATTCAAATCGACAAATCAGTTAGACCACGTGATCTTGTAAAAGTAGTTGCAACTGATTTAGATGGCAACGAAAAACAATTTGAAGTAGTAGCTCGTTTCGATAGTGAAGTTGAAATTGATTACTACCGTCACGGTGGTATTCTGCAAATGGTTCTTCGTGAGAAAATTGAAGAATCAAAAGTGTCGAACTAAATAATTGAAATGAACAATAAGGAAGCTAACAATAGTTAGCTTCCTTATTTTATGGAAAGGGATGAAACCATTTGGTTTCATCCCTTTCTTTTTACTATAAAAATGGAGGAAACGTCATGACAGAGTATAAAAGAATATTGTTGCCGTTACGACAAGAGAAAATATTAGTAATGGCAGCTGTATGTAGTGGGATAATTGCTGCCATTTAAAATTTATCACGCCCAATTTTCATGGGATTAATTGTAGACAATCTTATTCAAAGGGAGCTAAAAGGTGCGTATTTATATATAGCTTTGTTTGCGGGTAGTCGCTTTTTAATGTGGGCGAACAATCTTTTATTTGATTATATAAGTTCAAAAGCGAGTCAACGTATATTACAAACGAAACGTATAGAATTATTGCGTCACTATTTCTCATTACCGTTTGAAGAGAGTGAGAAGATTAAGCAAGGAGAGTTAGAAACTTTGGTCGTGTCTGATATTCCGAACTGGGTCAGATTATATGGCTCTATATTAATAGAATATATACACGCTATTGCCCAATTTATTGGAGCTTTCATAGCACTACAACATATAGATATACAGTTTATATTGTGGGTAACTCCGTTTTTATTTTTAAGTACAATTGTTCCAATACTGATGGGAGAAAAGGTAAGAGATATTGCAAGCGTTGCTCAAAAAAATCACTCAAGTGTTGTAGAGATGGTGTCACAGTTTGTAAAGGGGATACAAGATTTGCGGAGTTTACAAAAAGAAAAATGGGCCATTCGCTTATTTAAAAGAGTAACGGCACAATCGTATAAATCGGAAGTAAAGAAGACGATGATGCAACATTGTATTGGAGTAGTTGGAACGGTGATTGAAACAGGAGCATATATCCTTGTTCTCATTATAGGTGCACAAAAAATAATGAGGGGAGAAATAGAAGTTGGTTCACTCATTGCAGTGTTAGCGACAATTGAGATGCTCTTTTTCCCTGTCCGTTATGTGGGCGATTTATTAATAATGACACAAGTTGCAGTCGCTTCGGCAAATAGAACTTTTTGCTTTTTAAATAAACGAGCAGCAGATAACAATGTAGAAAGAGCGATGGGTATCAGGATAACAAATGTTTCATTTCAGGAGAATGACGAAGAGAAATGCAGAATTCGTAATATTGATTTGCAAATTCGTCCTGGTGAACTCGTTATTATTGTGGGAGAAAGCGGTGCAGGAAAAACAACGCTTTTAAAGTTAATAACGGGCTTGTATAAACCATCTAACGGTAGCATTGCTTATTATGGTAATGAAGCTCGTATGACTACAGTTTGGCAAGAACCACGTTTTTTCCGAACGACGGTAACAGAGAATATGTATTTCGGGGAAGAGTGTTTAGAAAATCAGTTAGAAAAAAATAGTGAACTTATAAATGTAACGCCGATTATTAGAGGGTTACCTGAAGGGAGTCAAACTTGTGCTACATAAAAGCGGTGAAGAGCTTTCAGGAGGCGAAAGAAAACGTCTCGCATTATTGCGAGCGATTGTATCAAATCCAACTCTTATTATTTTAGATGAACCGACGGCTGGGTTAGATCCAGGCAATCAAGAACTGGTTTGGAATATAATTGAAGGGATAGGGAGAAATGTAACGAGAATTGTGGCAACACATAATGTAGAGAGAGCGATGATAGCAGATTGTGTTGTTGTCATAAAGAATGGGACTATTGTGGAATGTGGGAATCCTAGAGAATTATTAAATTGCAACTCATTGTACAAAGAGTTGCAAACAAAAAGATAAGAGATATGTAATGCCCTTATCTTTATTCCGCTATTTGCCGGGCAGCCCGATTGGTGAGGGCTGATTAAAGTTTCACTTTATTCGTTCTCATTAAGTTGATAAGTATAAGAATTCGGATCACTAGAATTAACTTCTTTGACGAGAGTAAGTTGATTTGTATCTGGATTATATTTGAAAATCTTAATTGTATGTTCGCTACTTAGTAATGGATTATATTCTTGAATAGCGAATGTATTTTCCGCAATTTGTGTCATATTACTGGTGGGAACATTTTCTATGGAATCATGATTTGTAGAAATTTCAACGACTTTTTCACTGTTGAAAAATAAAAGAACGATTACTAAAATAACTAAGCATATTCGTATATAGCGTAGCTCTTTGGTGATAGGGTGTTCTCCCAAAATAATCATCCTTTCTATAACTATTCTATAGTAGTAATGGTAGTCATCGTGAAAAAAGTAATAATGCCGAGGCCTGCCCAAAGGATAAATGAGATTAATGCGATATAGAGACAAATACGTCCAACTTGTTTTTTTTCAGGATCTTTACTAAATAGTGAGATAATCCATGTGATAATTCCGATTGGGGAAAATATAAAACTAAGAATATATAGAAGTATTTTTTCAAATAAATTCATGAGAGCTCCTTTCATTGTAAAATATTATATTTATTTCTAATTATATGATGGAAAGGTAAATATTTCATCATAGTTATAAAAATTCTGATTATTTAGAATGTGAATATTTCCAAGCTTGTCCGTATAAGCTAAAATAAGATATATAGTATTTTGATGAATGTGTTAAAAGAAGATAATACGTTAGGGTGATATAAAATGTGGCGGAAGCTTACGATTATTGTAGTGTTACTTTGTTTAGCGGGATATGCAGCTTATGAACAGTTTGGTAATAAAGAGCAGGCGGTAAAAGTGAAGCAAGAAAAAAGTGAAGCTGCGATGAAAGAGATTATCGCAAGGAATGGTATTGAGATAGGGAAGAGCGCACCAGACTTTGAATTAACTAAGTTAGATGGGACAAATGTAAAGTTATCGGATTTAAAAGGAAAGAAAGTAATTTTAAACTTTTGGGCTACGTGGTGTGGACCATGTCAGCAAGAAATGCCTGATATGGAGGCTTTCTATAAAGAACATAAAGAAAACGTAGAAATTTTAGCGGTCAATTATACGCCTTCAGAAAAAGGTGGGGGGGAAGAAAAGGTAAGCAATTTTATTAAAGAAAAAGGAATTACTTTTCCTGTTTTATTGGACAAGAACATTGATGTGACAACAGCGTATAAAGTAATTACGATTCCAACTTCGTATTTTATAGATACAAAAGGTGTCATTCAAGATAAGTTTATTGGGCCGATGACGCAAAAAGAGATGGAGAAAAGGGTTGCTAAATTAAAATAATGGTGAAAAGGTAGAGGTGGAGAGTTCCCATTTCTGCCTTTTCTTTTTCAAGTAGTAATCACTTCATGATATGATGTAAGAAATATAACCGTTTAGAGATAAAGGAGTGTATGGAGTGGGGAATGTATCCTTACCGTTAGATTATGTTGTAATTGATTTTGAAACAACAGGATTTAACCCTTATAATGATAAAATTATTCAAGTTGCAGCAGTGAAATATCGTAATCATGAATTAGTAGATCAATTTGTTTCATACGTGAATCCAGAGCGGCCAATTCCGGACCGAATAACGAGTTTAACAGGTATTACTAATTATCGCGTTTCAGATGCTCCGACGATTGAAGAAGTGTTACCTTTATTTTTAGCATTTTTACATACAAATGTTATTGTGGCCCATAATGCTTCTTTTGATATGCGCTTTTTGAAAAGTAATGTAAATATGCTTGGGTTGCCTGAACCTAAAAATAAAGTAATTGATACTGTATTTTTAGCGAAGAAATACATGAAGCATGCGCCTAATCATAAACTTGAAACGTTAAAACGAATGCTTGGAATTCGTTTAAGCTCTCATAATGCATTTGACGATTGCATTACGTGTGCTGCTGTTTATCAAAAGTGTGCAGCTATTGAAGAAGAAGGGAAACGAAAAGTAAATAAGGCTATGCTTGATGAAACTGCGGTATATGAAGCGGTGAAAGAAATACTTGCATGTAATAAACGGAATGTAGAATGGCTACGTTGTATGAACGTAGGAAGTTATTTAGATATAAAAGCTTTTTATCCAGTTATGAGAGTAAAGGTAAAAGGGCGAAAGAAATATGTATTAACAGAGATATTAGAAGAAGATGTGAAAGAAATATGTACAAGCTTAAAATGTGAACCAGCGTTAAAAAGTGAAGTTGGTAATACGAGAATTATGCTTAATAGCTTAGAGGATGTTATGAGATTAGAAAGTTATATTTTAGAACAGTATGATTTTGTATTACAGGCGCTTCATGATTATAAAGAAAATGAAATGAATGCAGATGAAAAGTTGAAAGAGTATTTAAATATTATGGTATGAAAAACTCCGTGTGCAATATATTGTACACGGAGTTTTTTTAGGAGTACTAAAACATAAAATTTTCTTGCAAATCTGATTAAAGAGTTTTTTGTTTGCTCATACTATGTAATAAGAAAGCGAAGGAGAGAGGGTGAACAACATGAGAAGAAGTCGCCGTAAATCGTTTGAAGAACTTGTAAATGAAAATAAACAACAATTATTAAGCGATCGTGAGGCAATTGATCGCATTGAAGAGCGCATTGAAAAACGTTATGAAATGAAACTTTTTAAGCAAGCTGAATAATTCTTAACACTAGTACGATACTAGTGTTAAGGAGGCGATAGTAATGGGTAATCCGAAAAAAAATTCAAAAGACTTTGCACCGAATCATATTGGAACACAATCAAAAAAAGCTGGTGGAAATAAAGGAAAGCAAATGCAAGATCAAACAGGTAAACAACCGATTGTTGATAATGGTTAAAGAAAAGGAGAATATTACATTCTCCTTTTTTATGTATAAATTTGAGGAAAGATAGGTAATTTAAGATGGTGTGTATATACAATATTAGGAGGGAAGTACATGCCAAATCCAGATAATCGAAGTGACAACGCTGAAAAGTTACAAGAAATGGTGCAAAATACAGTTGATAACTTTAATGAAGCAAAAGAAACAGCGGAACTTTCTAATGAAAAAGATCGTGCTGCTATTGAAGCAAAAAATCAAAGACGTTTAGAAAGTATTGACTCATTAAAAAGTGAAATCAAAGATGAATCTTAACAAAATGTACAAAAAGGGCTGACTTTTGTCAGCCCTTTTTCGTAATCGTAAAGTTTTCAACAAGTAAACGCCAATTTTGTGGGAATGGTAAACCGATTTTCCAGTAACTAATACCACCTATACCTTGTTCTTTCATTAAATTGAATTTACTTTGAACAGACCGTGAATCTTCAAACCAAACTTCGTGTTGCACGCCGTTTTCATCAAAATAATTAAAATGAGGAGCTTGGGCTGTGAAATCATAACGAATAGGGACATTATATTTACGAGCTAGTGCAACAGCTGCGACAGAGCTAATTGCTTTTGCGGGTGGATTTCCTTGTTTAAATGGAAGCTTCCAATCAAACCCGTATAAATTTTGCCCCATCATAATTTTTTGGGGAGGCATTTGAGATTTTGCATATTGAAGTACTTCTTTCACCGGACCGATAGGAGAAATCGCCATCGGTGGCCCGCCCTGCCATCCCCAGTCATATGTCATAATGACGACGAAATCAACAATTTGCCCTTGCGCTTTATAATCGTGAGCTTCGAAAAATTTTCCCTTTTGATTTGAACTTGTTTTCGGTACGAGAGTTGTGCTCAATGTGTACCCGCTAGGTAAGCGTGTTTTTACATTTCGTAAAAAGCGATTATACGCCTCGCGGTCTTCAGGTGCTACACTCTCGAAATCGAAATGAATGTCTCGCATGCCATATTTTTGAGCTGTTTGCAAAATGTTAGTAATAAATTTGTTTTGAATCGTTGCGTCGCGTAAAATAACCGATGTTAGATCGGCACTGAAATTACCATTTTCAATATTTGTAATAACGAGCATAGGGATTGTTTTACCCTGCGTTGCAATATTAGCGATTTTAGCTGTTTCAGTAGGTTCTTTTAATGTGCCATCTCTTTTTGCCTCAAAACTAAAATAAGCTAAGTATGTTAAAAATGGATTGATGGCACGTGTAGCATTAACTAAACTCTCTTTAATCGGTATAGTGGAAGGCTGTAAATAAGCGATGGATTCTACAGCTCGTTTTGTACCTTTTGGTACGTATAATTGTTGTCCGACATGGAGAATAGATTTTAAAGATAAATTATTAACTTTAGCTAAACTAGCGAGGGGGACATTATATGTTTGAGAGATTCGATATAGGCTGTCACCAGGCTGTACATAATAATTATTCCCTTTCGTATTAACGATAAGTGCCTGACCAACAACGAGCGTTTCAGCTGGATTTAATCCATTGTCTTTTACTATTTCGTCAGGTGTTGATCCATATTTTGATGCCAAGCTATATACGCTATCACCACTACGAACCGTTACAATTTGAATCATATGCTTGCTCCTTTCGGGAAAAGATTCACTATTTTTATTTTATTTTTGATGTCACTGTATTATGATTAAATGTATGCAAGGTAGCAGAAGTGAAAGAAGGCGAATACATATGTTTGTAGCAGAACATGAAGTTGAAATCCGTTATGCGGAAACAGATCAAATGGGTGTTGTTTACCATTCAAACTACTTAGTGTGGCTTGAGTTAGGTCGCACGAAACTTATACAAGATTTAGGTTTTTCATATGTTGAAATGGAGAAAGAAGGAATTATTTCTCCTGTGTTAGATTTACAAATTTCATACCGTAAAGCGATGCGTTACGGAGAAAAAGCAAGCGTAAAAACATGGGTAGATACTGTGAGCCCACTTCGCGTTGTATATGGATATGAAATATATAATGGTGATGGTGAACTTTGTATTACTGCAAGCACAACGAATATTTGTGCGAAAAAAGAAGGGTTCCGCCCTGTATCATTTAAAAAGTTATATCCTGAGTGGTATGCGAAATATGAGGAAATTAAGAAAAAATAAAAAAGCGTGGCAGAAGCCACGTTTTTTTATTTTTCATAATTAAATTGTGGGAAGTCGTCACCTTCGTTAAGTGTAACAGATAAATTATGTCCATCGAAGAACCATTCATCATCGCCTTCAATAAAGAAATTAATACCTTCTTCTTGAATTTGAACAGCAGGATGTGCAGGATCATCTTTACGAATACCTAAAGAAAGTCCTTTTTGCACAGTACTGCAACCACCGTATTGTACGAAAAAGCGTAGTGTTTCATTTGATTGTAAGTTTAATTCAGTTTTATACCATTGTGCTGCTTCTTTTGTTACGGAAAGATTCATGTATAGTTCCTCCAAATTATGTTGCTTTTTCTTTAGTATAAAAAATAACGCAAAAAGACGCTATTAATATGCTTCACGTTTTCTTTTTGCGTTATGTGGGTTACGATCTTATTTTTGCTTTTTTGAAAAGTTTGCTTTTGGTTCAGTTTTATTTATAATTCGTCCGATATTTGCACGGTGTTTATAAATAACCATACCTGCTAATAAACACATCGCAATAATGAAGATTTTATCCCCGCTAACAATGGATGCAATAACAGCAACAACTGCTGTTACCATAGAAGAAAGTGATACGTATCTTGTTGTAAATAAAAGGGTGAAAAATACAACAGCCAATATTGCAAAAACAACTGGTGAATAGCATAATAGCACCCCAGCAGAAGTTGCAACTGCTTTACCACCGCGGAATTTCGCGAAGATTGGATAGACATGTCCAAGAACAGCCGCTAACCCGAACCATAGTGGATGAATATCTAATCCGAAAATCATTGGTAGACTTGTTGCTAATGTCCCTTTTAAAATGTCAGCAATTGTAACGGTAAAACCTGCTTTTTTCCCTAATGTGCGGAATGTGTTTGTTCCGCCTAGATTACCGCTCCCGTGCTCACGAATATCGATTCCGTAGCCGATTTTTCCAACAACTAGTGCAAATGGAATCGAGCCAAGTAAGTAGGCAACGATAAATAAAAGATATGTAGTAACCATAAGTTCAGTCTCCTTTATTCAAATGTGTTGATAAAGGGTAAAAAGAGTTTTTCCCGTATATTGTACCATACATTTGTAAAGAGCACATTTCTTTTTTGTAAATGAAAAATTCATTATTTCGTGAAAAAAATTTCACAGTAATGTTACATTTCTCACAGAAACAGTAAGACTATATGTAGTAACATTTTAATCAAAAGATAACAACATATTGGTGGAGGGTTATAAATGTTACAAAATAATACACGTGGAGAAGAAGAATTAATGAAAGTGTTTGAGACAATAGTCCACGGCAATGAACAAGATTTGATGCAAGAAAATGCAAATGTAGACGGCCGCTCTCCAATGGGCGTAATGGGAACGTTCGCATCTGAGAGTGCAAAATATTATGCTGTTGAGAATTTATTGTCAGATCAAGTGAAAAAAGCGATAAATGAAAATATATTATATCCACATGATTTAGATTTTTATGCAACAGGAACGACGACTTGTTCACAAATTCCGTTAGCGCAAATGCTTGCTAATGGTTTTCATACTGGACATGGACATATGAGACAACCGCAAGACATTAAAAGTGCATTGGCTCTTTCGTCTATTATTTTTCAAGCGAATCAAAATATGCAGCATGGTGGTCAATCGTTTGCACTCTTTGATATTGATTTAGCACCTTATGTACGAAAAACAATTGAGAGACATAAAAAACGATTACAATCATATCCGCTTACGAAAGAACAAATAGAAGAATTTTCATGGAAAGAAACGGAAAATGATACGTATCAAGCGTGTGAGGCTTTCGTTCATAATTCGAATAGTATGCATAGTAGGGGCGGAGGACAAGTACCGTTTATTTCTATTAATTATGGAACAGATACATCGAAAGAAGGAAGAATGTTAATTAAACAACTTTTAAAAGCGACACAAGCTGGACTTGGTAAAGGAGAGACACCGATTTTTCCGATTCAAATTTTCAAGATGAAAAAAGGTGTGAATTTTGAAGAAAGTGATCCGAACTACGATTTATTTGAATTAGCATTAGAGACAACCGCAGAGCGATTATTCCCTAACTTTTCATTTTTAGATGCTCCGTTTAATGCAGTGCATTATGACGGAAGACCAGAAAGTGAAGTATGTTACATGGGATGTCGTACTCGTGTTATGTCTAATATACATGGAGAAGAAACAGCGATTGGTAGAGGGAATTTATCATTTACGTCTATTAATTTAGTGAAATTAGCGTTAATTAGTGGTTCAAAAGAAGCGTTTTTTGAAGCGCTAAACTATTATTTAGATTTAGGAATTAAGCAGTTATTAGAAAGATTTGCGTATCAATGTACGAAGCGAGCAAGAGATTTTCAGTTTTTATATTCACAAGGTGTATGGCGTGGTGGAGAAACGTTGCAGCCTGAAGACTCCGTAGCCTCGATTTTAAAACAAGGGACGTTAAGTATTGGTTTTATCGGTCTTGCGGAATGTTTAGTAGCTTTAACAGGAAAGCATCATGGGGAAGATGAAGAATCATGGAAACTTGGGTATGAAATTATTTCCTTTATGAGAGATAGAATGGATAAAGCGACAGAAGAACATCAACTGAATTTCTCAGTAATTGCAACTCCAGCAGAAGGATTATCAGGGAAGTTTGTGAAAAAAGATAGAAAAGAATTTGGCGTGATTAGCGGTATAACGAACCATAATTACTATACGAATTCATTCCATATTCCAGTTTATTATAACATTCAAGCGATAAATAAAATCCGTTTAGAAGGTCCGTTCCATGCTCTATGTAACGGGGGACATATTACTTATATTGAACTAGACGGAGCAGCAATGCATAACAAAAAGGCATTAAAACAAATTGTACAAGCCATGGCAGAACATGGCGTTGGATACGGTTCAATTAATCATCCTGTTGACCGTTGTAAGTGCTGTAGTTATCACGGGGTTATTGGGAATGAATGTCCAAGTTGCGGGAATGAAGATGAGGCTAATATAGAAAGAATTCGCCGTATAACAGGCTATCTTGTAGGAGATATGTCAAAGTGGAATAGTGCGAAACGTAGTGAAGAGATAGATCGGGTGAAACATAAATGAAAGTGATGAATATTATTCATGATAGTGTAGTAGATGGAGAAGGATTGCGGACAGTCGTGTTTTTTGCGGGCTGTCCGCATCGTTGCGTTGGTTGCCACAATCCGAAATCGTGGAATATTTGCAACGGAACGGAAATGACAGTAGAAGAAATTGTGAAAGAGATTGCAAGTAATCCATTAACTGATGTAACATTTTCAGGTGGAGATCCATTTTTTCAAGCTGCTGAAGTGAAAATGGTAGCAAAAATCGTGAAAGATTTGAAAAAAAACCTATGGATATATACAGGTTATACGTTAGAAGAGATACAGAGTTCTCAAAATAATGATATGATAGAGTTGTTACATTATGGGGATGTTTTAGTCGATGGAAGGTTTGAAATTGAGGAAAAAGATTTAACACTTCCATTTCGCGGAAGCTCCAATCAACGTATTATTCGATTGAAAGAGTAAAAAGGCGGGATAGATTATATGAACAAAACGGTATTGCTTGTTGAAGATGAAAGAAGATTACGTGAAATTGTTAGTGATTATTTTCGTAATGAAGGCTTTGAAGTAATCGAAGCAGAAGATGGAAAAAAAGCGTTAGAGTTATTTGCAGAGCATGAAATTGATTTAATTATGTTAGATATTATGTTACCGGAAATAGATGGATGGTCTGTTTGTAGAAGAATTAGAAAAGAATCAGCAGTACCAATTATTATGTTGACAGCACGTTCGGATGAGGATGATACATTGCTAGGTTTCGAATTAGGTGCAGACGAGTATGTAACGAAACCATTTAGCCCGAAAGTATTAGTAGCTCGTGCAAAGACGTTATTGAAACGTGCGGATGGTGCGGTAGGAGTAGCGGAAGAAAATGCTATGTCTTTAGCTGGAATAGAAGTGAATCGTCTATCTAGAACTGTTTTAGTAGATGGAGAAGAAATTATATTGACACATAAAGAATTTGAACTTCTTGTGTATTTAATGGAGAACAAAGGAATTGTGTTATCACGTCAACATTTATTAGACCAGTTATGGGGATATGACTATTACGGTGATGACCGAACGGTTGATACCCATATTAAAAAACTTCGAAATAAGCTAGGAGATAAAGCGAAGCATATCGGTACTGTTATTCGAGTTGGTTATAAATTTGAAGAATAATCTAGAACGATTTGTGTAATTTAGCCTAGGGAAATGGTAATTTTATACTCTCTTTTGAAGGTAAAATGTACAAAAATACTTTTTTTGTCTACAATGTTAGATAAGTGTATTTTTTTAATTGGATTTCACGATGAGTTCACAAGAAGGACACAAAACGTGACTATACTGAAAATACGAATTCACCAGAGAGGGGAAATAAAACATGGGATATTACGACGGACCAAATTTAAATGAAGAGCATAGTGAAACGAGAGAAGTGAGAAAATCAGGTAGTAAAAAAGGCTATTTCTTCACAGGTTTAGTGGGAGCTGTAGTCGGAGCGGTTTCGATTAGTTTTGCAGCACCATATATGCCATGGGCTCAAAATAATGGAGCGCCAGTATCATCATTTAGTTCGGATTCAAAAGTAGAAGGTACTGTAGTTCCTGTTGTAAATAAAGCGAAAAATGAAACTGATTTACCTGGTATGATTGAAGGGGCGAAAGATGTTGTTGTAGGTGTTATTAATATGCAACAAAGTGTTGATCCATTTGCAATGCAACCGACAGGTCAAGAACAACAAGCCGGTTCAGGATCAGGTGTTATTTATAAAAAAGCAGGAAATAAAGCATATATTGTAACAAACAACCACGTAGTAGATGGAGCAAATAAACTTGCTGTGAAGCTGAGCGACGGAAAGCAAGTTGATGCGAAATTAGTTGGTAAGGACCCTTGGTTAGACTTAGCGGTTGTTGAAATTGATGGATCTAATGTAAATAAAGTTGCCACTTTAGGTGATTCAAGTAAACTTCGTGCGGGTGAAAAAGCCATTGCAATCGGTAATCCACTTGGATTTGATGGAAGTGTAACGGAAGGTATAATCAGTAGTAAAGAACGCGAAATTCCGGTTGATATTGATGGGGATAAACGACCAGATTGGCAAGCACAAGTTATTCAAACGGATGCAGCGATTAATCCAGGTAATAGTGGTGGTGCATTATTTAACCAAAATGGTGAAATAATTGGGATTAATTCAAGTAAAATTGCACAACAAGAAGTTGAAGGAATTGGATTTGCTATTCCAATTAACATCGCAAAACCAGTTATTGAATCTCTTGAAAAAGATGGAGTAGTAAAACGTCCAGCTCTTGGAGTAGGTGTTGTTTCACTAGAAGATGTGCAAGCTTATGCAGTCAATCAATTGAAAGTACCGAAAGAAGTAACAAACGGCGTTGTATTAGGTAAAATTTACCCAATATCACCAGCTGAAAAAGCTGGTTTAGAGCAATATGATATTGTAGTAGCATTAGATAATCAAAAAGTAGAGAATGCTCTTCAATTCCGTAAATATTTATATGAAAAGAAAAAAGTAGGCGAGAAAGTAGAAGTTACATTCTACCGTAACGGTCAAAAAATGACGAAATCGGCTACTTTAGCAGATAATTCAGCTACAAAGAATCAATAATCGAAATAAAAGAAAGTCTCTTTCATATTGAAAGAGACTTTCTTTATCGGCTATACTAAAGGAATAGGAGGGATTAATTATGACAATTGAAAACCCAACTCGTACGGAAATTGGTGAAGTGTTAAAGAAAAGCAAAACAATTGCGGTTGTTGGATTATCAGATAAGCCAGAACGTACATCGTATATGGTTTCAAAAGCAATGCAAGATGCTGGATACCGCATTATTCCAGTTAATCCAACAGTAGATGAGGTGCTCGGAGAAAAGGCAGTTTCTTCACTAAAGGATATTAAGGAACACGTTGACATTGTAAATGTATTTCGTCGCTCAGAGTTTTTAATGGATGTTGCAAAAGAATTTGTAGAGATTGATGCAGATGTTTTTTGGGCACAATTAGGAGTACAAGATGAGGATACATATAAACTTTTAAAAGAAAAAGACTATACTGTAATAATGGATCGTTGTATTAAAGTAGAACATGCGATGACAAAATAGTATAGATTTAAAGGTAGAAAGATTGATTCAGCCCTCATTATAGATAAGTAGGGCCGATGAACGAGGTGTTCATCATGAGATTTTTTAAAGGCTGTTTTTGGGGATTGTTATTTGTAATCCCATTTTGGATCTTGATCATTTGGATCATAATAAAGGTTTGGAATGTGTAATCTTGGAATACATATCCATTTCTCGTTGACAAACGATTATTTTTCTGAAATAGTAGCCTAGAGGAATCCTTGTGAGAAAACAAGGATTTTTCTATTGAAGATGGTATATAAAAGAGATAAGATAACTTGCCAAAACTATAGTCGAGGCGTTATTCTATAATAGAAACATATGTTCTGATTTTGGATTAGGAAAGGGGCAAGGAGTTTGGCAAAGCATCAGTTCCAATATAATGAAGATGCGATTCAAGTGTTAGAAGGACTTGAAGCCGTTCGAAAACGCCCGGGTATGTATATCGGGAGTACGGATAGCCGTGGATTGCATCATTTAGTATATGAAATAGTAGATAACTCCGTTGACGAAGCGTTAGCGGGATTTGGCGACGAAATTTCAGTCGTAATACATAAAGATAATAGTATTAGCGTTATAGATAAAGGGCGAGGAATGCCTACGGGAATGCATAAACTTGGGAAACCTACACCTGAAGTTATTTTAACTGTACTTCATGCAGGTGGTAAGTTTGGTCAAGGTGGCTATAAAACGAGTGGTGGTTTACACGGTGTTGGGGCATCAGTTGTAAACGCTTTGTCAGAATGGTTAGTAGTAACAATTAAGCGTGATGGTAACATTTATGAACAACGTTTTGAAAATGGTGGCGTTCCTGCAACAACGTTAGAGAAAATCGGGAAAACAAAAGAGTCTGGTACGACAATGCACTTCAAACCAGATACAACGATTTTCAGCACGACAAATTACAATTATGAAACATTATGTGAGAGATTACGTGAATCTGCATTCTTATTAAAAGGAATGAAAATCTCGATAAAAGACGAACGTAATGATTTAGAAGATATATTTCATTATGAAACAGGAATCGAAGCTTTCGTTTCATATTTAAACGAAGAAAAAGATTCAATTCACCCGGTTGTATATTTCACTGGTGAACAAAACGGGATTGAAGCAGAACTAGCATTCCAGTTTAATGATGGTTACTCAGAAAATATTCTTTCGTTTGTAAATAACGTACGTACAAAAGATGGTGGAACACACGAAGCTGGATTTAAAACAGCGATGACGCGTGTGTTTAACGAGTATGCTCGTAAAGTAGCACTATTAAAAGAAAAAGATAAAAACTTAGAAGGTACAGATATTCGTGAAGGTGTAGCGGCTATCGTTTCGGTACGTGTACCAGAAGAAGTGCTTCAGTTTGAAGGGCAAACGAAAGGGAAACTAGGTACAAGTGAAGCGCGTTCTTCAATTGATGCCATTGTATCTGAGCATTTAGCATACTTTTTAGAAGAAAACCCTGATGTAGCTACACTTCTTGTGAGAAAAGCAATTAAAGCAGCACAAGCCCGTGAAGCAGCCCGTAAAGCAAGAGAAGAAGCGCGTAGTGGTAAGAAAAAGAAAAAATCAGAAGGTACGTTAAGCGGGAAATTAACACCTGCACAATCACGTAACCCGCAAAAAAATGAACTGTACCTAGTAGAGGGTGACTCTGCCGGTGGTTCTGCGAAACAAGGACGAGACCGACGTTTCCAGGCCGTATTACCGTTACGTGGTAAAGTAATTAATACAGAAAAAGCAAAGCTTGCTGATATCTTTAAAAATGAAGAGATTAATACAATCATTTATGCGATTGGCGGCGGTGTAGGAAATGAATTTGATGTTGAAGATATTAACTACGATAAAGTTGTAATTATGACCGATGCCGATACGGATGGGGCTCATATTCAAGTATTGTTATTAACGTTCTTCTACAGATATATGAAGCCACTTATCGAAGCTGGTAAAGTATTTATCGCACTTCCTCCTTTATACAAAGTAAGTAAAGGAAAAGGTAAGAGTGAGGTAATTGAATACGCTTGGTCAGATGAGGAATTAGACGGTGTAACGAAAAAAGTTGGAAAAGGCTATATGTTACAACGTTATAAAGGACTTGGTGAAATGAATGCGGATCAATTATGGGAAACAACAATGAATCCTGAAACGCGTACATTAATTCGCGTGAAAATTGATGATGCAGCAAGAGCAGAGCGTCGCGTTACAACATTAATGGGCGATAAAGTAGAACCGCGCCGTAAATGGATTGAACGTAATGTACAGTTTGGTATGCAAGAAGAAGGAAATATTTTAGAAAATGAAATGATTATGGAGACGGAGGTGGAATAACATGCAAGCAGAGAAGTTTCATGACCTCCCGCTTGAAGACGTGTTAGGTGATCGCTTTGCACGTTATAGTAAATATATTATTCAAGATCGTGCACTTCCAGATGCACGTGATGGCTTAAAGCCAGTACAAAGACGTATTTTATATTCCATGTATGTAGAAGGTAATGTACATGATAAAGCGTTTCGTAAATCAGCTAAAACAGTAGGTAATGTTATCGGTAATTATCATCCACATGGTGATTCCTCTGTATATGAAGCAATGGTACGCTTAAGCCAAACTTGGAAAGTACGTAATGTTTTAGTTGAAATGCATGGTAATAACGGTAGTGTTGATGGGGACCCAGCGGCAGCGATGCGTTATACGGAAGCTCGTTTATCACCAATCGCATCTGAATTATTACGTGATCTTGATAAAGAAACAGTTGAATTCGTGTCAAACTTTGATGATACGAGTGAAGAACCAGTTGTATTACCAGCAGCGTTCCCGAATTTATTAGTGAACGGATCTACAGGGATTTCCGCTGGTTATGCAACAGAAATTCCTCCGCATCATCTTGGAGAAGTTATTGATGCTACAATGATGCGTATCGATAAGCCAAATAGTACTGTTGACGATTTATTAACAGTTATGAAAGGACCAGATTTCCCAACAGGTGGTATTATTCAGGGGATTGATGGTATTAAAAAGGCGTATGAAACAGGTAAAGGTAAAATTATTATTCGCGGAAAAGCAGAAGTTGAAACAGTGCGCGGTGGGAAACAACAAATTGTAATCACTGAAATTCCTTACGAAGTGAATAAGGCAAACCTTGTAAAGAAAATGGATGAATTACGTCTAGATAAAAAGTTAGATGGTATTGCTGAAGTGCGTGATGAGACAGATCGTACTGGTTTACGAATTGTTGTTGAATTAAAGAAAGAAGCAAACTCCGAAGGTATTTTAAATTATTTATATAAAAATACAGATTTGCAAATTCCATATAACTTTAATATGGTAGCGATCAATAATCGTCGTCCAACACTTATGACATTACCGAAAATTTTAGATGCTTATATTGGACATCAAAAAGAGGTTATTACGAGACGTTCGCAATATGAATTAAGAAAAGCAGAAAATCGTCAACATATTGTAGAAGGTTTAAAGAAAGCATTATCGATTTTAGACCAAGTAATTGAGACAATTCGAGCTTCAAAAGATAAACGTAACGCGAAAGATAATTTAAGTGCAAAATTTGGCTTTACAGAAGCACAGGCAGAAGCAATTGTTTCCTTGCAATTATATCGCTTAACGAATACAGACATTACGGCGTTACAAGAAGAAGCAGATGAGCTTAATAAGAAAATTATTGAGCTACAGGCAATTTTACAAAGTGAAAAAAGATTACTTCAAGTAATTAAAACAGATTTAAAGAGAGTTAAGAAAACATATAGTGATGATCGACGCGCGATTATTGAAGATCAAATCGAGGAAATTAAAATCGATGTAGAAGTGATGATCCCACAAGAAGATGTCATCGTTACTGTAACGAAAGAAGGATATGTGAAACGTACTGGATGGCGCTCACATAATGCCTCAAACGGCAAAGACTTCGGTATGAAAGAGGGTGACATCTTACTTGAACGATTCGATACGAATACGACAGAGACAGTCCTCTTATTTACGAATAAAGGAAACTATATATATCTGCCAGTATACGAAATGCCAGATATTCGTTGGAAAGATTTAGGTCAGCACGTTGCTAATATCGTTTCACTCGACCGGGATGAAACAATCATTTGGGCAACGGTTGTACCGAACTTTGAGGAAGAAAAACGATTTATCGTATTTGTAACACGAAATGGTATGATAAAGAAAACAGAATTAAATCAATATAAAGTTCAGCGTTATTCAAGGGCATTCGTTGCTGTAAACTTGAAAAAAGATGATGAAGTTGTCGATATATTTGCGACAGATGGAACGAGTGATATTGTTCTTGCTACACACGGTGCATATGCACTTATTTTCCATGAAGATGAAGTAAGTCCAGTCGGTGTAAGAGCTGCTGGTGTTAAAGCAATTAATTTAAAAGAAGATGACTATGTCGCTTCTGGTAAACCGTTAAATGGTGACAAAGATCAACTTATTCTCGTAACACAGCGCGGTGCTGTAAAACGTCTAAAAGCATCAGAAATTGAAAAGTCAACGAGGGCGAAACGCGGTCTTGTTATTTTCAAAGAATTAAAACGTAATCCGTACCGCATTGTCGGTATTGAAATTGTTCGGGACGATGAATTAGTTTACATGAAGACAGAGAAAAACATTGTAGAAGAGATTGATCCGAAAGCGTATCGAAATAAAGACCGGTATAGTAATGGTAGCCTTGTGCTAGATGTTAATGATACTGGTGAAGTAGTAGAAACGTGGACGAAGAAAAGACCAGAATAAAGAGGGCATCTTGCTATGAATAGTAGCAAGATGCTTTTTTCTAGGCAATTTATTATGTAAATAATAATAATCTTGTTATAATAACTGAATGAAATCGTTCTCATAAAGTGAAACTTTAATCAATGGGGAGTTTCTTCATCCTCACTGATTATTAGTTGAACCAATCGGGCTTTAACAAGCAGTTGATTCCTCACCTAATTCCTTAGCTTTCACTGAATTTTGAGTTAGGAATCTTACTGTCCGTTAAAGCGGGACAAATGGAGGGGCAACATGAAAAAAATAGGTGTAGGGATTGTAGGATTTGGTTTTTCTAGTACGACATTTCATATCCCACTATTACAAACAATAGAAGAATATGATATTCGTGCTGTATTATCCTCAAAAGAAGAGGTAGTAAAAGACACATTACCAAACGCTAATGTTGTTAGTACAATTGATGAATTGGTGAAGCGAGCTGATGTTGACTTAGTTGTTATTACATCACCTAATACAACTCATTTTCCATATGTAAAAGAAGCAATTTTAAAAGGTAAGCATGTTGTTGTAGAAAAACCATTTGTTGTCTCAATTGAAGAAGGGGAAGAGCTTATTTCATTAGCAGAGCAGCATAATGTAATGTTAAGCGTATATCATAATCGTCGTTTTGATAATGATTTCTTAACAATTAAGAAATTGTTAGGAGAAAACAGAGTAGGGAATGTATACGCATATGAATCGAATTTTGATCGTTTCCGTCCACATGTACGTGATCGATGGAGAGAAAAAAATCTACCAGGCTCCGGTATATTATACGATTTAGGATCGCATTTAATTGACCAAGCGTTATCAATATTTGGGAAACCAGATGCGATAAGTGCAGATGTAATAAAACAACGACCAGGTGCAGAGGTGGATGATTATTTCCACATAGTACTTCATTACGGAGTTAAACGTGTCATTTTACGTAGTAGCAGTTATGTGAAAAAAGCTGGACCGCATTTTATAGTGCATGGAGAGAAAGGTTCTATCGTGAAGTACGGTATGGATTCGCAGGAAGAGCAATTAAAAAATGGAATGAAGCCAGGTGATAACGGTTATGGAGTAGACGATGAAGAGAATTTTGCTACTTTAGAAACAGAAGAAAGCTTAGAGCGTATTCCAACAGAAGTCGGTTGTTATGACAATTATTATAAAGGTGTACGAGATAGTATATTAAATGGTGAGGAACTACCTGTAACAGCAAAAGAGGGTTTAGATGTTATTAAACTGATTCAATTAGCGATTGAAAGTAGTGAAAAGGGTAGAGTCATTTCTATAAAATAAAAAAGACACGAAATTCGTGTCTTTTTATTTTTGTGGAACAGAAAGACCATAGAAGAACATCGTAACGATATCTTTTATATGTTTTTCCCGATCTCCTTCAAGAAGTTGTGCTCCAAATTCATCACCTAATTTTGTAAACATTTGAATGTAAAGTAACATCATTTCTTTAGTAAGGTGTGGATTAATTTCGTTTTTGCGCTGAGCTCGTTCTAATATTTCTAAATACCAGGGTAGGATTTTTTCATTTTGATAACTATAAATAAACTTACGGAGTTCTTCGTCCCTTTGCATCATTTGTAGTAACATATCAGGTTGAAATAATCCGCCAGTATTCATTTTTCTTACAATCATTTTTTGCATCATATCATGAAAAGGTAATTTTTCTTCTGCAAGCTCTTTATAATATTGAAATTCAGATATGATAAATTCTTGTATAAGCTCCCTAAATAACGCATCTTTACTTCCGAAATGATTATAAATTGTAACTTGAGAAACGTTTGCTTCTTTTGCGATATGTTCTATTTTCACTTCATTAAATCCACGTTCTGAAAATAATACGAATGCTGCTTCTTTAATGGCACGCTTTTTCTTTTCTTTTACTCTTTCAAAGCCGTTCAATGCAATCACCTCACTTAAAATATACAAGAAAAAATAATGGAAAACAATAATTTTGAAATATG
>NZ_JAKUEU010000038.1:0-48901 GCF_022663075.1 Bacillus cereus group sp. BfR-BA-01441 | reverse complement strand
CTTTAAAAAAAGAATGAAACCATTCATAATAGCGTTTGTAGAGATTAAATATGTTTTTTAGAAGATAAAAGGGCCTTTTTATCGCACTATTATGATAGGAATTATAGGGAAGAGGGGAAACTCAATTGAATTCATATACAGCATCGTCTTCAGAAGTTCAGACGAATCGAAGAAGTATATTTGCGTTGTTAGCGTTAGCAATTAGTGCGTTCGGGATTGGGACAACTGAATTTGTTAGTGTCGGTTTATTACCATCTATTTCGGAAGATTTACATGTGTCGGTTACAACGGCTGGTTTAACAGTTTCTTTATATGCGTTAGGCGTAGCGTTTGGGGCTCCAGTATTAACGTCATTAACAGCTAATATGTCACGAAAAACGTTATTAATGTGGATTATGATTATTTTCATTATTGGTAACGGGATCGCAGCGGTAGCAACAAGCTTCACTGTATTACTTATTGCGCGAATTATTTCTGCACTTTCGCATGGTGTGTTTATGTCAATTGGTTCAACAATTGCTGCGGCACTTGTCCCAGAAAATAAACGGGCTAGCGCGATTGCGATTATGTTTACTGGTGTAACAGTTGCAACTATTACAGGTGCACCAATTGGAACATTTATTGGTCAACAATTTGGCTGGAGAACATCATTTTTAGCAATTGTAGTAATTGGAATTATCGCCTTAATTGCAAATAGTATTCTCATTCCATCTAATATGAAAAAAGGTGCGTCTGTATCATTCCGCGATCAATTTAAACTGATTACGAACGGAAGACTGTTACTAGTTTTCATTATTACTGCATTAGGATATGGGGGAACATTCGTAACTTTTACGTATTTATCTCCGTTATTACAAGAGGTAACAGGATTTAAAGCAAATACGGTTACTATCATTTTATTAGTGTATGGAATCGCCATTGCGATAGGGAATGTGATTGGCGGAAAATTATCGAATCATAATCCAATTCGAGCGCTATTCTACATGTTCTTTATTCAAGCGATTATACTATTTGTTTTAACATTTACGGCACCATTTAAGGTAGCTGGGTTAATCACAATTATTTTAATGGGGCTATTCGCATTTATGAATGTTCCAGGGTTACAAGTATATGTCGTAATGTTAGCTGAACGATTTGTACCGAGTGCTGTCGATGTTGCATCGGCAATTAATATTGCGGCGTTTAATGCTGGGATTGCTCTTGGTGCTTATTTAGGCGGTATTGTAACGAACTCGTTAGGGTTAATTCATACAGCTTGGGTAGGCGGCATTATGGTAGTAGGTGCTGTTATTTTAACAGCATGGAGCATGACATTAGAAAAAAGAGATCAAGTAAAATAAAAGGAGAGAAAATAAAATGAAAAACTTACAAAGTAAAACAGTATTAAGTAATGGTGTGGAAATGCCTTGGTTTGGTTTAGGTGTATTTAAAGTAGAAGAAGGACCAGAACTTGTAGAAGCGATTAAATCAGCAATTAAAGCAGGATACCGCAGCATTGATACAGCTGCAATTTACGGAAATGAAGCAGCTGTAGGTGAGGGGATTCGTGCCGGTATTGAAACAACTGGTATTTCAAGAGAAGAATTATTTATTACTTCAAAAGTATGGAACGCAGATCAAGGATATGAAGAAACGATTGCTGCATACGAAGAGAGCTTAAAAAAATTAAAGCTAGATTATTTAGATTTATATCTTGTTCACTGGCCTGTAGAAGGGAAATATAAAGATACATGGAGAGCGTTAGAAACACTTTATAAAGAAAAGCGTGTACGTGCAATTGGCGTAAGTAATTTCCAAATTCACCATCTGCAAGATGTAATAAAAGATGCAGAAATTAAGCCGATGATCAACCAAGTAGAATACCATCCTCGTTTAACACAAAAAGAATTACAAGCTTTCTGTAAAGAACAAGGTATTCAAATGGAAGCATGGTCACCACTTATGCAAGGTCAATTATTAGATAATGAAACATTACAGGCAATTGCTGAGAAACATGGTAAAACAACAGCACAAGTGATTTTACGTTGGGACCTTCAAAATGAAGTGATCACAATTCCAAAATCAACGAAAGAGCACCGCATTATTGCAAATGCAGATGTATTTAACTTTGAATTAACGAAAGAAGATATGGAAAAAATCGATGCATTAAATCAAAATCACCGCGTTGGTCCAGATCCTGATAACTTTGATTTCTAATAGAAATGAGTAAAAAGAGTGCAAAAATTGCACTCTTTTTTTATTTTCTATTCAATAAAATGTTTCTGTTTATATTATGATTTTTAAATTACTTTAGGCGAGCTAAAGAACTTATTAACAGTATTAAAGTTTGACATAAAATAATGCATTCTATATTATATATGCTATAGCATATAAATTGCGATTTATTTGAAGGTGGCATATGGACTTATATGAGTTAACAGGACATCTTGTTCATCATACTGATGTGAAGTTAACAAATTATATAATGTAAGTTTTTAATCACATATTGCTTATAAAATTTATCCTTTATATGCTGTAGCATATAAGTGTTATCTCATAACTTGTAACGGTAAAAATTTAAATAATACAGTAGATATATTATGAAACGAGGAGATTTTAGTTATGGAAAAATTCATATTAGCGTTTGATAGAGAACTTGTAATTGCAGAAAAAAAAGACTCAACATGGAGCGTCCAATCGCAGTTTGTAGGTGCGAATCCGGTTGCGTTAGCTTCAGATCCATACGATCCAGAAAGAATGTATTGTGGTACCTTTGACAGGGGATTATGGAGAAGTAAAGATGGAGGAAGTTCATGGGAAGCGATTGGTGCGTTACCTTCCTTTGGTGAAGTGTTCCCAGCAAATGCTATTCATATGAGAGCTATTACAGCAGTTTCTGTATCTCCAGCGAAGGGGGATGACGGTAACGGGATTGTATATGTAGGAACTGAACCGAGCGCAATGTTCGTATCCAAAAATGGAGGAGACAGTTTTGAGCTGCTAACTGATTATCGACAAATGCCATCATATTCATCATGGTTCTTTCCTCAAAGAACATATACACACCATGTAAAACATATTGAAATTGATGCTAATAATCCAGAAACTATTTATACGACTATTGAGGTAGGCGGATTAATTAAAAGTGTAGATGGAGGTAAGACATGGACTGAGGAAAAAGAGGGGAACTATCCTCAAGATATTCACATTCTTAAATCACATGGCGATGCGCCAAATCGTTTATACGGGGTGTTAGGTGATTCATTCTTGAAAGAACCAGGTCAAGAGTATGCGGAGAGTAATGATGGAGGTAAGACTTGGAACTATATGTGTAGTGGGCTAAAGCATCATTACGCATATCAAATGGCAGTTAACCCAAATGATCCAGAAAATATTATTATCGCGACATCTTCAAATCCACACGTAGCGCATGATTACAATAATGGAAATTGTGAATCATTTATTTATAAGAAAGAAAAAAATCAGTCTTGGGCAGAAATGAATGTAGGTTTACCAACTCCTAAAGGCACAATCATACCAGTATTAAAGGCAACAAGTGATGGAACGTTTTATCTGTTTAGCAATAAAGGAGTGTATCAGTCAGTAGACGGTGGTTCAAATTGGACATCATTAGAGATTCCTTGGGAGAATAGATTTATGGAACAACATCCTTATGAGATGTTAATTATTAAATAAGTGACAGGTATAGTTTTTACTACTATTCATTGGTAATGTTTAGTTGAATTTAAATTAAAAATGTAAAAAGCCAGGTAATGTGTTATTCATGCTACCTGGCTTTTTTGACCAGCAATTTAAGGTTATTTTCATATTTGTGTAAATATGAAACAAGCAGGATACATGAATAGAGAATGGGTAAAATAATACCGAATGATCACTAGATTGTATCAATGATGCTATAAGTGTTTTTTTAGGGAAACTGAAGCAAGAAGCAGTGGTTTAGATTCAGAATGACTAGCAATTGGTGTTATGGTGTTCAATGGTTCAAAAATGAACTCATTTCAACTCATATTATCTTCGCAATGTATCATTTTGAAGAATATTAAAACTTAGGAGGAAATGAATTATGACAAAAGATTTCTATACTGCACTGAAAGAAAGACGTACTTACTATGGAATTAACAAAGAGGTACAAGTATCGGATGAAAAAATTAAAGAAATTGTGGAGTTTGCTGTGAAATATACTCCATCAGCTTTCAATTCTCAAACTGCGCGATTAGTTGTATTATTTTGTGAAGCTCATGATAAATTATGGGATATTACAACTGAAACATTAAGAAAAGTAGTTGGAGATGGAGATTTCTCAGGAACGCAACAAAAAATGGATTCTTTTAAAGCTGGTTATGGAACAGTACTATTCTTTGAAGATGAGGCTATCGTTAAATCGCTTCAAGAAAAATTTGCTGCATATGCTGAAAACTTCCCAATTTGGTCACACCAAGCATCAGGTATGCACCAATTAGTCGTGTGGACAGGTTTAGAAGCAGAGGGATTAGGGGCATCTTTACAACATTATAATCCATTAATTGACGATGAGGTAAAACAAGAATGGAATGTCCCTGCTAATTGGAAGCTAATTGCACAAATGCCATTTGGTAATCCAACAGCTGCACCAGGTGAAAAAGAATTCCAACCACTTGAAGAGCGTGTGAAATTTCATAAGTAATATTCAAATGCAATAAAATGGAAATTTAATTAGTGGTGGTCTTACTGTCCGCAAATAGCGGGATAAGCTAACTGTATTGTGAAAATAAAACTGTTTAGTTACAAAAATTCTATTTATTATTTCTGTTAATCGAGTATGTATTAATAAAAGTTGTTAAAATCACTATTTTAATCTTTAAAGGAACAAGGTGATCGGTTTGATCATCTTGTTTCATTTCTTAAATTTTATTTTATTCATTAAAAAACGCTAGCTTTTCATAAATGCTTGAAAAACTAGCGTTTTAATAATAGGTATCTGTAATTTGATTACTTAAAACTATATAAGAAAAAGCTTTTATGTTATTCCTCAAGTTCTATCCATTCCTGTGACCATTCTTCTATTCCGCGAATAATAGCTTCTAAAGCAAATCCTTTTTGAGTTAAAGAATATTCTATACGAACTGGTGTCTCAGGAAAGACTTTACGTTCGACAATTCCTTCTAGTTCTAATTCTTTCAATCTTTCTGAAAGTAATCTTCCGCTAACAGGAAGAGAAGATTCAAGCGTACAAAAGCGCTGAGATCCAGAAAAAAGTTGGTAAATAATTAGTGCTGTCCATCGTTGGCTAAAAAATTTCATTCCTTTTTCAAAGCGAGGGCATAATGTAGAATCATTCATTTTCCTTCACCTCCTAAAACAAATTATATAACATCTTACTATTAGTAACAAATGTTTTTATAATTAATTACTTGACGTAAATTAATTACGAATGTATACTCACTTACATAAAGTAACTAAGTTGTTTTATGTAACTAAAACTCTTTTCTTTAAATGGCCAAAGTTGTAATGATACATATTGCATATAAGCTGAGAGAAAAAAGAATAGCATCTGTAAAAACACTTACGTTGTGTAAGTTAAACAATAAAAAATATAACAATGGAAGAGAATTTTTAGAGATTCTCAATACTAGGAGGTACCTAATGGTTACAACAGATACAATTCATATGTTAGAAGATAAAATTCAATTTATACATCAAGATGGAAAGGATATTTATTTAGTAGGACCTATCAAATTGCCAATTAATTTATATGGGGAGACTAAAATTTTCCAATGGTATTCTTGGTTACAATGTAGTGAGGTTACAAATAGTGTAGAAGGAATTATCAAAAAACTCTCATCTATTAATTTAGCTGATATGCAGCAATCTAGTGTGCTTGTATATGGTGATTTTGAGAATTCTGAAGATGCCCTAATTCGTATGCATAGTATTTGTCACACCGGTGATATCTTTGGTAGTAAACGTTGTGACTGTGGATTCCAATTAAAGCAGTCTTTACAAATGATTACAGAACATGGTTCAGGTGCTTTATTTTACTTAGCGAATCATGAAGGAAGAGGAATTGGTTTGTTTAGTAAAGCAATGACGTACCTCTTGCAAGAAAATGGGTTAGATACAGTAGAAGCTAATCTGAACCTAGGCTTTGAAGATGATGTTCGAAACTATGATGATACAATTGAAGTATTAAAAGCGCTACGCTCAAAACCTGTAAAACTTATTACAAATAATCCGAAAAAATTAGAAGCGTTACAAAAAGCTGGATTAAATGTTACGAGTCGTGAACCGTTATGGGGTGATATCTCAGAGTTTAATGAGAAATATTTGCAAACGAAGATTCAGCGTTCTGGACATTTTGAAGGGGGACACTTACATGCTTGAGCATGAATTGTATATGAAGCTAGCACTAGAAAATGCCAAGGCTATGAAGGGACAAACGACTCCAAATCCATTGGTTGGATCTGTAATTGTAAATGATAATCGAATTGTAGGGGTCGGAGCACATATGAAGGCCGGAGAACCACATGCCGAAATACATGCGATACGTATGGCTGGAGAACAGGTACGTGGTGCTACAATCTATGTAACTCTTGAACCTTGTTCTCATCATGGTAGAACAGGGCCTTGTGCTGAAGCAATTGTACAAGCAGGAATTAAGAAGGTAGTAGTTGCTACACTTGATCCAAACCCGCTTGTTTCTGGACGTGGAATTAAAATTCTACAAGATGCAGGTATTGAAGTACTTGTAGGAGTGTGTGAAGAAGAATCTAAAAAAATGAATGAAGTCTTTAATAAATATATTTTGACAAAGCGTCCATTTGTAACGATTAAATCAGGAGTTACATTAGACGGTAAAATCGCTACGTCTTCATCGGATAGTAAGTGGATTACATCTACAGAAGCAAGACAAGAAGTACACCAAATACGAAACGAAAATGCGGCTATTTTAGTAGGAGCGAATACTGTTCAAAAGGATAATCCATCATTGACAACGCGTATTCCAAATGGACGAAATCCAATTCGAATAATATTGGACTCGACATTACGCATACCGATGGAAGCTAATGTTGTTACAGATGGAGAAGCTCCTACCTGGATATTTACAACAAGTAATCATGCAGCGAAAAAAAAGATAGCATTAGAAAATGCAGGAGTTAAAGTATTTGTTACTAGCGGAGAAAAGCATATAAACTTGCATGAAATGCTTGATGTTTTAGGGCAAAAAGGAGTTTCCTCCCTGCTTATTGAAGGTGGTGGAGAGGTAAATGCTTCGTTTATTGAAAATAAATTGATGGATAAACTTATATTATATGTCGCACCAAAAATTATTGGGGGCAGATTGGCGCCTAGCTTTGTAGGGGGGACTGGTATTACTAAAATGCAAGATGCAATTGAATTTAAGGATGTATCATTTACCCAGGTTGGAAAAGATTATAGATTTATTGGCCATCCAGAATATCGGAAAATATAAGGAGAATAAAAGCTACTTATATGTTCCGATAAATGGATTGCAGAAAGGAGCGATGAAGAGTGAAGTTTGGATTTGATATCGATGATACATTAATTGATTTAAGGCAGCATGCTTTTCATTTATATAATAAGAAATTAAACAAAAAAGTAGGATTGGATGTATTTCATTCTTTAAAAACAATTGAAATTCATGAAGCATTTGGCATGACTTCGGAGGAAGGCAGTCATATGTGGAATAGTTTGCTGGATGAGATTTATTATACTTCTTGTTCACCGTTTCCATATGCAGTAGAGACATTACAAGAATTAGAAAAACAGGGACATGAAATATACTATATAACAGCACGGCCTAAAGAACATGGAGAGCAAACAAAAAAATGGTTAATAGAAAAAGGTTTTCCGGTACATGAAGATCGCTTTTTCTATGGAATGAAGGATGAAGAAAAAATACACTTCATACAAGAAATAAAATTAAACTATTTCTTTGATGATAAGCCGGCAGTCTTAGAAACGTTAATAGGAAAACCGATAAATGTGTATGCAAAAACTACTTCTTACAATCAACATCTCAATATCCCGCGGATTACAAGTTGGACGGAGTTAGGAGATATTATAAAGAAAGAAATGTGAGGATTTAACTGGCAAATCAAATAGAGCTAAGAGTATATTGAGTGTTACAATTTTAGAGGAAAGACATAGGTGTTATGTCTTTCCTTATTTTTTAATACTATCGTTTTTATTAGTGTGATGTGCTAGGAGTACTTCTAATAGAGAGGAAATAGAAAAATGAGCAATAAGAAAAATATTTTTAAGCTAGTCTTGTATGGTAGTGTAATTTATACATCAATGATGGGTTCCCCTGGTGCCACAATATTTTTGGATATTTTGGATGAGAAGTTCAAGAATTAATAGGGTGTGTTCATAATCATGAATTTTTGGAAAACCAAAATTACAATGTTAGGTTATTTTGAATCAGTAGTGGATGATATGCAAAATTGCATATTACAAAATAAACATCGTAATTTTTGGATTCTTGGTATAAAATACATTACTTAAACTATATATTAGAATGGAGAAAGTGAATTGGAATTATTAAGAAACAGTAAGGTTGGTACAAAACTAAACATATTAATAACTATATCAAGTATTGCATGTATAGTATTATCCCTAATAGGGTTTTGGGGATTAGAAAGAGGGAAAAGTACTTCCTCTAATATGTATGAGGATAATTTACTACCAATTGAGCGGATTGGGATTGTAGAATCTAATTTTTATCATGTTAATATGAACTTTATGGAAATAATGTTATCAAAAGATGAAAAAAGAATGAATGAATTAATAAGAGAAATGGATGGAATTCGTAAGGAAAATGATCATCTTTTAAAGCTGTTTGAGGCTAAAGTTATTTCTACTAAAGAAAAAGAATTATATAACACGTTTCATGAAACATTTAATGAATTAAGGACTCAAATGAAGAAAGCGCAAGAATTAGGGAAATCTAATAATGAGGAAGCATATGCATATTACCTAAAAGAGATTGAACCTAATATGCAAAAATCAATAAAATCAATTCGTGAATTGATTTTATATAATAGTAATAATGCAGAGCTTTTACAGAAGGAAAATAATAATAGTGCTCAAAATACAATGATAATGTTTGTTAGTATTTCGATTTTAGCAATTTTAATAATTATATTAATCGGATATATTATTAAAATAACTATCCGAAAACCACTTGCGTTACTACAAAGTGATATGGAAAAAGTAGCAGCTGGAGATTTAACAACACGTACTCCTTATAAAGCAAATAATGAATTAGGGCATATTGTTCAGTCTTTTAATAGTATGTTAGATAACCTTCAACAATTAATTGCGAATGTTAAGATGACAACACAAGAGGTTATTTCTACTACGGAGGGCGTATTACAAGATACAAATCGAGCGTCTAGTATTTCAAATGAGGTTGTACAGACTGTTTTAGAAGTAAAAACAAAAATAGAAGGACAGGTAACTAGTATTCAGGAGAGCTCATCCTCAATGGAAGAAATTACAACAGGGGTGCAAACTGTAGCTGAATCTTCAGCAGTAGTCGCTGAGGTAGCAGTAACGACTACAGAACGAATAAATATCGGTAGTGAAGTGATAAATCACTCTATTCTTCAAATGAATAGTGTGCATGATGTTGTCGAGGAAACATCAAAAGTAATAAATAAACTTGTTACACGTACACAACAGATTGATACAGCTCTCGCTGCAATTACTAATATTGCCGAACAAACGAATCTTCTTGCCTTAAATGCCGCTATTGAAGCGGCACGTGCTGGAGAGAATGGGAAAGGATTTGCAGTGGTTGCCGCAGAAGTTCGAGACTTGGCTGAGCAATCTAAAGAATCTGCAAAGGAAGTGAATCATTTAATAAAATCCATTCAACAAGATACTCAAGATACAGTTAATGTCATGCGAAAAGGCCAACAGAAGGCAGTAGAAGGAAAAGAAGCTGCCCACAAAGCGAATCAAACCTTCTTGTCTATTATGAGAGATATTGATAAGATTACAAGTCAAATTCAAGAAGTATCCGCAGCGACAGAAGAGATGTCTGCTGGTACAGAAGAAGTAAATGCTTCTCTTTCGCTAGTTTCTGAAACTGCAACGGATGTGAAAAAGGAGACGCTTCAAACAGTAAATTCAATTCAATCACAGGCCGTATCAATTGAACAAATATCAATCCAATCCAACAAAATGAAAGAAAAGGTGGAAGAATTAAGGGGATTGGTTTCAAAATTTAATATTACAGAATAAGATAATTTATTCAATTATAAATGTAATAACATGTATGAAAACACATGAAGACTTAAGGGGCTTCGTGTGTTTTTTTTATTGAATAATGTATGAAATAATATTGGATCATTACAAGATATCTCGAAATTTTTCGTTAAACATTAATATATGCAAAATTACATATATTTAATGATTGATAATCATGAGCTAATGTAACTATAATAATTACACTAATAAGTAACTTACTGACGACAGTTATAAGTAAAGAAGGAGGGTTTTATTGTATTTTGTATATAAAAAATAGAAAAGGAGATATGTAAATGAAAAGGCTACTTGTTATAGGCATCATGTATACAATGTTTTTCCTCATAGGAAATATACACTTACATGCTGATGAACGAACAAATGTAAAAGAAATTACTAGTTTAGAAGAGCCTACTTGGATATTTCAGGCGGGCATAAGTAAGGGTAAATATCACGATCGACAAGATTTAGGATTTATTTTGCAGAGAAATACACCATTAAAGGTAAGACAAACGAATCCTAATTTTAAAGACAAATTAACATTACGTTTATTGTCTAATGACTCTAAAAATGAAAAATCCATACAAGTAGGAAATGAATGGATTACCATTCAAGGTGATACGCCTTTAGTTCCTTTCATAGATACTCCGTATGGTGAAGAGCACGCTGTACTTGAGTACCAAGTAGGGAATGAAAGTGCTACTAAACCTCTTCCCATTTATAAACAACAAGGAAGTGTATCTCAATTTTTTAGTACATGGGATCAATTTGATGGAGAGTATGCGTTACTTCAAGGGGAGAGTTTTCAATTATTTATACCTAAAAAAGATAAAGAAATAGTAAGGTCTTTAAAAGATTTTCAATCATTGGATGAGTTAATTGCGTATTATGAAAATATTTTTGCGATGTATGATTCAATTATTGGTTTAGATGGTTCAGCGGTTGAAAATAAAAAAAGTCAAAATCGTTATTTTTTAAAAGCAGATATATCCGGTGCTGGCGGTGCCTATTATGGTGCAAATTGGACAGCGAATAGTTCAGATAGTACAAAGATGTGGTTAGATAAACTGAGTTGGGGAACTTTACATGAAATCGCTCACGGATACCAAGCTGGTTTTGATAATCAAGGAATATTTACAGGAGAAGTTTCTAATAATCTATTCGGTGTTCAATATCAATATAGTAAATATGGAAAAAAAGCAGATCAAGTTGGTTGGTTGTTTAATTTCGGGAAAAAGGAACAAGTAGAACGGAATTTATATAATGCTTTAATGAAAGAAAATAAAAATTATGATGACTTAGATTTACGACAAAAACTTATTCTTTTAACGATGGCGAAACAAAAAGCTGGCGATGAAGCTTTTGCAAAAATGTATCAAGGTTATCGAAAACTAGCTAGTAATGCTGCTTTTAAAAAAGGTGACCATTCTTTACCAGATTTAATGAATCAGTATTATAGCGAGAATGTACAAGTTGATTTTACACCCGTTTTTGAAAGATGGGGCTTTAAGCTTAATCATAAACAAATAGAGATGAATAGGGCGAAAGGTTATCCGGCAGTTACTTCTTTAGCGTATATAGTGCCTGAATCACAATTAGCTAAGGCGAGAGCTCTAGTTGATCCTGATATTCCGATAAACTCTAACTTTGAAATAGTTACGAATCAGCAAATTGCTTCACTTGGGTTAAAAGGGAATTTGCATATCCATTTAAATACAAATGAAATAGATACATTGAAAGGAAGAAAGATTAAATTAAAAGAAGGGAATACAGTTGTTCAAGAAAAAACAATTGAAACAGCAGATATCAATTTACAAGACGTACCAAATGGGGTTTATACGGTTGAAATTTCAGGTGAGAAAATGGATAGAATGTATCATTTCCGTTCGTATTATGCCTATGTAAAGGAAAAGGATAATAGTCTAACGATTGATGTTAACGAAATGAAAGTGAGCAATTTGGTAAATGAAACGATTCAATTCCTAGGATTAGGAGATGATCAGTTTGCCGAATTAAATACAGACTTAGAGCAAAAGCGGGCTGTTTTTACGGTTACTACTAAAACGCCTCATAGCTATTATGCAGATGAAAAATACGCATCAATAGAGGTGTTTAATGAGAAAGGTGAAAAAATTTATACGAAGGAAATGGAAGGGACAAATGTAACGATTGTAAAAGATACTATTCCACTAAAAGAAGGATATAAAATTAAAATCTATCATGATGAAATAAAAAAACGATTAACTAGTAAAGCTACTATTATTAATCCTATGAATAAAACGAATGAATTTATAATGACAAAATGGGGACTGAAAAATACTTATTTAAAAAATAATCCAGAAGAAAATCTTATGAAAAGAATTGATGAAGAAATGGAAGAAATTATAAGTAATCCGGTTTTAAAAGAGATACCAATGCAAAAATTAGAAATGAAAAAGAATGTGTGGATGGCGATAAATATGTTATCAGAACCACAAAAAATAACGTATATAAATAAATATAAAGATAGCTTATATAATGAGTAATTTTTGAGGAATGAAATGAATCTAAAAGTAAAGACGCAATCTATCTATATTATGAGGAATCACAATTCATAAACAGTAGATAAACATAGATAGTTTGAAATATCTATGTTTCCAATTTTGGAAAAACATTTATTTAACTTAATAATAAGATTATAAAGGAGTAAGAATATGAATAATTTCGTAAAGGTAGGTTTAACTACAGGAGTGGTGTTATCGGCGATTATGCCCTATGGAGGAGTGCATGCGGAAACAGAAGATTTAAAAGTGGAAACAAAGGAAGATACGTTCCGAACAGGTAATTTAACAGCACCTTCTCAAAATTCGGCAGAAAATGTAGCAAAGGATGCACTAAAAGGAAAAACAGAACAAGCATTATCATCAAAGCAAGTTAATACGGAATCCAAAGTTAATTATAATGTTACGCAAAGTCGTAAATCTTATGATGGTACTACATTGGTACGTCTTCAACAAACGTATGAAGGACGTGATGTATACGGATATCAACTAACAGCACATATTAATGATGATGGTGTACTTACGAGCGTTTCAGGGGATAGTGCCCAAGATCTACAACAACAGGAAGATTTGAAACAACCTATTACTTTATCAGAAGAGGATGCAAAAAAACAGCTTTTCAACATCTATGGAAATAATCTCACATTTATTGAAGAACCAGAAATTAAACAAGTGGTATATGTAGATGAAAATACAAATAAAGCTACAAACGCATATCAAATTACTTTTAGTGCATCTACACCTGAATATGTATCTGGTACAGTATTAATTGATGCTTTTGGTGGTAATCTATTAAAAGAACTCGTTCAAAAATTGGGTATACAAGTAGATAGTAGTATTGTCCAATCTGCGACAGCAAATAAATCACAAGATTCTTCAAGATTAACAGGTACAGGAAAAGATGACTTAGGTATTAATCGTACGTTTGGAATTACGCAGCGAAGTGATGGAACGTACATGCTTGCAGATTATTCTCGTGGTAAGGGAATTGAAACATATACTGCTAATTATAAAGATTATAATAATTATAGAAGAAATGTATGGGGTTATCTCGATGATTTAGTAACAAGTAATTCTACAAATTTTACTGATCCTAAAGCAGTTAGTGCTCATTATTTAGCAACGAAAGTATATGATTTTTATCAAGAAAAATATGGCCGTAACAGCTTTGATAATAACGGACAAAAAGTAATTTCTGTCGTTCATGGTTGGAACACAAATGGTACGAATAAAGGAAATCCTAAGCAGTGGTTTAATGCATTTAGTAATGGAGCTATGCTAGTATACGGAGATCCAATTGTTAGAGCATTTGATGTGGCAGGACATGAATTTACACACGCGGTTACAAGAAATGAGTCTGGACTTGAGTATGCAGGAGAAGCTGGTGCAATTAATGAGGCTCTATCTGATATTTTAGGAGTAGCAGTTGAAAAGTATGCTAATAACGGAAAGTTCAATTGGACAATGGGAGAACAATCAGGTCGTATTTTTAGAGATATGAAAAACCCATCATCTATCTCTTCTAGATATCCGGAGGACTATAGACATTATAATAACTTACCTATTGATGCTGACCACGATCATGGTGGTGTACACACGAACTCTAGCATTATTAATAAAGTAGCTTACTTGATTGCTAGTGGTGGAAACCATAATGGAGTAAACGTACATGGCATTGGAGAAGATAAAATGTTTGATATTTTCTATTATGCAAATACGGATGAATTAAATATGACTTCTAACTTTAAAGAATTAAAAGAAGCTTGTATTCGTGTAGCAACGAACTTATATGGTAAAGACTCATTAGAAGTACAAGCTGTCCAACAAGCCTTTAAAGCAGCTTATATTTAATAATATTGCGATGAATTATAAACCCTTTTATTTTAATATAGTGATTAATTTGTGTGTATAGGCAAAAATCTTGTAGAATTTTTCTGCAAGGTTTTTTTAGAATTTTATTTTACAAATGTGTTATATGGTTTTTAGTTAATTAGGATAAAAATAATCCTATAACTGTATGTAAGAATGTGTGATTTTACAACCTTTTCTATGATAAAAAAAGATACTACTTTAGCAAATATAAAGAGTTAGAAATTATAGTTTATAGGGCACTTTTTTGTTCCTATGGAACTTTAAAGTGCGTAATTTTCTTTATCGTTAATATATATCATAATGGTATTTATTAGTTGGTTTTAGCTTTACTCTGCTGTTGATGTGATTTTTTAACATGACAATGATTAGAATCAGAATTATCGAGTAGATCTAAATGATGATAATTTCGATTTTTAATTCCGTACAGAGTCCAATAGCTACATAATTTTCGTTTATACTCTTTCGAAAAAAGGGTGGATCTGCTTATTTTCTGTTAAAGATAAGAGAAGTGAACCACAATATAAACGTAATTATTTATTCCAACGTAAGTCAATCATGTAGCACATGAATTTGGAGGAATCTATATGCATATGCAATTAAAAGGAAAAACAGCACTGGTTACTGGATCTACGGCAGGGATTGGAAAAGCAATTGCCACTTCATTAGTAGCGGAAGGAGCTACTGTACTTATTAATGGACGCCGTGAAGAAAATGTTAATCAAACGATAAACGAAATTCGAGCGCAGTATCCGGATGCTATTCTTCAACCTGTAGTAGCTGATTTAGGAACAGAACAAGGGTGCCAAAATGTGATTGAAAAGTACCCTGAAGTAGACATTCTTATTAACAACTTAGGAATTTTTGAACCTGTAGAATATTTTGATATCCCTGATGAAGATTGGTTTAAATTGTTTGAAGTCAATATTATGAGTGGTGTTCGACTTACTCGCTCGTACTTGAAAAAAATGATTGAAAGAAAAGAAGGAAGAGTCATCTTTATTGCTAGCGAAGCAGCTATTATGCCATCTCAAGAAATGGCTCACTATAGTGCGACTAAAACGATGCAACTCTCACTTTCTCGCAGTTTAGCTGAGCTGACGACAGGAACGAATGTGACTGTTAATACTATAATGCCTGGTTCGACTTTAACGGAAGGAGTGGAGACTATGTTAAATAGTCTTTATCCTAATGAACAATTGACAATAGAAGAAGCTGAGAAGCGATTTATGAAAGAGAATCGACCAACCTCTATTATTCAAAGACTTATTCGACCAGAAGAAATTGCCAATCTTGTCACGTTCTTAAGCAGCCCACTTTCTTCAGCAATTAATGGTTCCGCGTTGCGAATAGACGGGGGATTAGTACGTAGTGTGTTTTAAAAAATTAAAAACAACATAATATTCTGTTGAAGGTAAAGATGGTAAGGCAAATGAGTTGTATTTTATCTATTAATGGAAATATATAAAAAGCAAATTGCGACATGCAAACAGCCGAATTTTCTACTATAAGAAAAATTCGGCTGTTCTTTTTTTACTTGTTGTAAAGGATGGAAAGCTTTTAAGGTTGTGGCACGCCTCTTAAGACAAAGATAAGGCGAAGCAATCCCGCTGTTATTTGTATTATTTAGTGAAAGTTACCAAACGTTTTTCAATACTATTTTCCCAATTGCTTTATTTGACTCCAAATATTCATGTGCTTGTGCAACTTCATCAAACGTAAAAGTTTTAGAATCTAGCAATGGTCGAAGGTGTCCTTCTTCTACTATTTGTGTTAGCTTAGTTAAAATTTCCCCGCAAGCGTCACGTTTATCTGTATGTAATATTTTTAACGCCATAAAAGTAACGTGCAGAGAGAGTCCTTTTGCGTGTAAAGGAGAGAGGTCATGGGTTGAACGAGCTGCAATTGTTACGACAGTTCCGTTGACCGCAGCAGCTTCAAAAGAATGATCAAGATTCTTGCCGCCTACTGTATCAAATATAACTTCAAATCCGTTTCCGTTCGTATGTTTTTGTACATATTCTTGAACAGATTCTTCTTTATAATTAATAGCTATGTCGGCTCCTAGACGATGGGCGATGTCTATTTTGCTTTGCTGAGAAGCGGTTGTAAAAACTTTAGCGCCTGCCCATTTAGCTAGTTGAATGGCTACGTGTCCTACGCCACCAGTAGCTCCATGAATGAGAATATTTTGACCAGGTTTAATATTTGCACGATCAAATAAAGATTCCCAAGCTGTAATTGCAACTAATGGTAGAGCAGCTGCTGCTTCCATTGTTAAATTTTTAGGTTTGTGAGCAATTAATCGTGCATCAGCAAGCATAAATTCTGCAAGTGCACCTCCAGTTTCTTTAAAACCTCCGGCACATCCGTATACTTCATCCCCACATTTAAATTTCGAAACACCTTCTCCTACTTCAATAACAATACCAGCTACATCGCCGTGTAATATAGCTGGAAACTCAGGAGCGACTGCTGAAACGGCACCACTACGCATTTTTGTATCGATTGGATTTACACTTGTTGCTTTTACATCGATTAGAACATGACCTGGTAAAAGTTTTGGTTTTGAAACTTCTTCTAATTGAAATACAGATGAACCCCCAAAAGAATGGATAATTTGTGCTTTCATAGTTTATACCTCCTGTTTGTGGTTATAGCATAGCAAAGTACGAAAAATAAGTATAATATTTTGAATTTGGTTAGTAACAATTTTATATAAAGAAAGGGAAAGTACGTGAAATAATGAAACGTATTTGCAAAAGCAACAGTAAAGCTTTTTGAAGAAAGGGTAGATGTTATTTTTGCAGCATGATTTATTATTACTCACTTAGTATAGGTACTTTAAAGTGCCTACATCACTTTAAAGTACGTACTGTTATTCATGTTATGGCCGATTTATAATAACACTCGTAGCACAAAGAAAGTTATAACGATTACAATCGGCAACAATGTGGTGTTGCAGTGTTGCTTATAAATTTTGAGAAGAAACATGAAAAGTATAGGTTTATATGAATGAGGGAAAGTGAGTGAAACACATGGAAAAGTTTGCGAACCATTTTGGATATAATCGTATGTTTGCGAAAGATCAACTTACGTTAGGAGTTCACATTCCGATTGAAAATTATCAGTTTCATGCTCCAACGATGGAAAAACAAGTAGAGTTAGTACAAAAAGCGGAACAATACGGTTTTACAGGTGTATGGCTTCGCGATGTATTGCTGCAAGACCCTGATTTTGGTGATCCTGCAACAGGTCAAATTTACGATATGATGATTTATTTGACGTATTTAGCAAGCAAGACAGAGAAAATCGCATTTGGAACGTCGGCAACAGTGTTGTCACTTCGTCATCCATTGCGTGTAGCAAAAGAAATTGCTACATTAGATCAACTATTTCCAGAAAGAATTATGCTTGGCGTTTCATCCGGTGACAGACGTGCCGATTTCAAAGCGTTAGGTGTTAGTCATGAAACACGAGGTGAAAAGTTTAGAGAAGCATTTGCTTACTTGGAAGAAATTTTGTATAAAAACTTCCCGTCTATCCAGTCGACACTAGGAGAAGTTCATGGTGCGAATTTAGTTCCAAAACCGTCTAAACGTGTTCCAACCTTTATTACAGGTTTTAGTCAGCAAAATATGGAATGGTTTGCTGAACATGGAGATGGATGGATGTATTATCCACGTAGTCCGGTGCATCAGGCGGGAGCAATTGGACAATGGAGAGAACTAGTAGAGGATTATCATCCAGATGTATTCAAACCATTTATACAACCGATGCATTTAGATTTATCTGAAGATCCAAATGAACGTCCTACACCGATACGTTTAGGTTACCGTACAGGGCGTAAGGCACTAATTGAATTACTTGATATATATAAAAGTATTGGTGTGAATCATTTATTCCTTGCTCTATTTGATGGTCAACGTCCAGCTGACGAAGTATTGGATGAGCTAGGAGAAGAAGTGCTACCGCATTTCCCAGCCTTGTAAAGGAGTGAAAAGAATGAAAGCAATAGGACTTATGCAATATGGAGATAAAAGTGTACTACAAGAGATTGAAATGCAGACACCGCTATTGGAAGACAACGATGTACTGATTGAAGTATATGCAGCTGGTGTAAATCCTGTGGATTGGAAAATACGTGAGGGTTTACTTCAAGACGTAATTTCTTATGACTTCCCGCTCGTTTTAGGATGGGATGTTGCAGGTGTAGTTGCTGCTATAGGAAAAAACGTAACAGTATGTAAAGTGGGGGATGAAGTATATAGTCGTCCAGATATTGAACGAAATGGTACGTATGCAGAGTACGTGGCAGTAGATGAGAAGTATGTAGCGAAAAAACCGAGAAATCTATCTTTTGAGGAAGCGGCATCAATCCCTCTAGTAGGTTTGACAAGTTGGCAAAGTTTAGTGAAATTCGCTAATGTTCAAAAGGGTAATAAGGTTTTAATTCATGCTGGATCTGGCGGGATAGGTACGTTTGCTATTCAACTAGCGAAAAGTTTCGGTGCACATGTTGCAACTACGACTAGTACGAAAAACATGCAATTTGTAAAGGATCTAGGCGCTGATACTGTCGTCGATTACAAAACGGAAGACTTTTCTTTGCTTTTGCATAATTACAATATTGTATTTGATGTGTTAGGTGGGGATGTACTAAAGAATAGTTATAAAGTACTTGCACCAAATGGAAAGTTAGCGTCTATTTATGGTCCGAAAGGTATGAAAATTCCGCAAACCGAGATATCAAGAGAGAAAAATATTGAGAGTGACCATATATTTACTGAACCTAACGGATATGAACTTTCTCTTATTACAGAATTAATTGAGAGCGGGAAGATTAAACCTGTTGTCACGCATGTGTTGCCTTTACATGTAGAAGGTGTAAAAAAAGCACACCACATAAGTGAGTCAGAACGTGCTCTTGGGAAAATTGTATTGAAGAAACATTGGTAAAGTATGAGGTTTTAGAGACAGTATTGTGCTAAGTAGCGAATGAACTTATATATTCTATTCTAGCAATTGTTTTAAAAGGGAGAGAACAAATGGATTCAATGACATTTCTTTTACCCCGCATTAACAGGCAGTAAGACCCCCACCTCAAAATTCAGCGATATCATAGAAGTTAGGTGGGGGCAACTGCCTGTAAAAGCCCGATTGGTTCAACTAATAATCAGTGGGGATGAACAAAACCCCCACTGATTAAAGTTTCACTTTATTCGGAGCGACAGGGGATTTAGCGAAACGCAAAATTTATCCTGCTTTATATAAGCTATTTAGTAATCAAAATATACCACAATCTATTTCGATTATCGGTATCGGCAGAAGGGTAATGTCAGATGTGGAATTTCAAACAAAGGTAGAACAATCCCTTGCTACATTTTCTAGAAGATCTACTGATGATGAATTAGGAGTAGAAGAATTTATTAGCACATTTCGTTATTGTCAATTAAATACAGCGAATATAGAGGACTATCAAGATTTGTTGCGTCTTGTAAAGAGGCGTGAAACAGAATTAAACATTCCTGAAAACCGCATGTTTTACCTATCTGTTATACCAGAAGTATTTGATGTCATTGCTTTAAATATTAAGGAAAGTGGATTGTGGGCTACAAAAGGATTGAACCGTCTTATTATAGAGAAGCCTTTTGGTTATCATGTAACGTCTGCTCGTGAGTTTAATGGAAAAATAATTGAAGATTTTGATGAAACTGACATTTTTTATATCAATCATTATCTTTGAAAATGAATGGTAATTAGGAATACACTTAGAAAAGCATTACGAAATAAATAGTATGTAATGCAAGACATTTTTATTGACGATAATAATTTATATGGTTAATATACTAGACATAAGATTATTTAATTACTAAAAGTAATCGGATATACATTTGTTTGTTGGGTTCGATAAATAAGTAATCTGTGGTAGAAGTGCTTTGAATTGCCACTATTAATATTGGGGACAATTAGAAAGCGAAAGGTATAAAAGGAATTGGAATTTGATAACTCTTTGTTTTTTTATAAAAACAGGGGCTTCTGTACAATTCATTTTTAAAATATTGACAAGGATTATACAACAAGAGGGGGACTGAAATTGGAATCAATGACCTTTGTTTTATTTGGAGCGACAGGGGACTTAGCGAAACGCAAAATTTACCCCGCACTATATAACTTATATAGAGATCAAAAGCTTCCAAAGCAAATATCCGTTATCGGGCTTGGAAGACGTCAAGTATCTCACGAAGATTTTCAAGAAAGAATAAAAGAATCAATAGAGACGTTTTCTCGTCAGAGGGAAGAAGGTACTCCGGAACTGGAAGGTTTTTTAGATAATTTTCGCTATTGTCCATTAGATGTCAGTAAGCCGGAAGACTATGAGAGATTATTACAAGTCGTTCGTGAAAGGGAAGAAGAACTACATATAAAAGGTAATAGAATGTTCTATCTTTCAGTTGCTCCTGAATTTTTCGAGACGATTGCTTTAAATATTAAGGAAAGCGGACTTGATAAAACAGATGGATGGAAACGCCTGATGATTGAGAAACCGTTTGGGCACGACCTTGCATCTGCTCGTGAGCTGAATGATAAGCTTAGTCGCACGTTTGAAGAAGACGAGATATACCGTATTGATCATTATTTAGGTAAACCGATGATTCAAAACCTTGAAGCGCTAGAATTTGCAAATCCTGTTCTCCAGTCGATTTGGAATAAAGAACATATAGCGAATGTACAAATCACAGCTAGTGAAACAGTTGGGGTTGAAGAAAGGGCAGGATATTATGACCAGGCAGGAGCCATTCGAGATATGGTTCAAAATCATATGTTACAAATATTAATGATGACTGCTATGAATCTGCCGGAAAAGGTTAATGCATGTGAAATTCGAGAGGAAAAGCGAAAGGTAATGGAGACGCTTCGTAAAGTGAAAAAAGAAGACGTTCAAAACCATATCATTCGCGGACAATATGCTTCAGGAGAGATAAAAGGCGAGCAAGTTGTAGCATATAAAGAGGAACCAGGAGTAAATCCTTCTTCTAACATAGACACATTTGTTGCTGCTCGCTTGTGGATCGATAATCCGTTTTGGACTGGCGTTCCATTTTATATACGAACAGGAAAACGAATGAAAGAAAAGTCTACTCGTATTGTAATCGAATTTAAAAATACGTTAAAACAGCAATATCAAGATAATAATCCAAATGCAGAACCTAACTTATTAATAATTGAAATTAGCCCAGGTGAGAACGTTTCATTACAGTTAAATAGTAAAAATCCATTGAAAAATGGAGAAATTGAACCGATGCGTATTAACTTTACTTGTGAGCAAGCGGATGTGGGAGTACCTGAAGCGTATGAAAGACTCATTCATGATGCTGTGAGTGGAGACGCTACATTCTTTGCACATTGGAGAGAAGTTGAATTGTCATGGGAATGGGTACAACCAATTCTTGAAGCGTTCGAGGAAAACTTATTACCACTTCATGAATATGAGTCTGGTTCATATGGTCCAGATGCGTCGAATAAATTATTGCAAGAAAGTGGATTTAAATGGTGGTTAGATCAAGAAACGGAAAAATAAGTACTTTCTTTCATGAAAGCATGTAGGGGGACGATTACTATGACACAAAACATAAATCAATTAGCAGTGAATACAATTCGTACATTATCAATTGATGCTATTAATGCGGCAAATTCAGGTCATCCAGGTCTTCCGATGGGAGCAGCACCGATGGCTTATGCATTATGGGCGAATCATTTAAATTACAATCCTAATCACCCAGAATGGTTTAACCGTGATCGTTTCGTTTTATCGGCGGGACATGGATCTAGTCTGTTATATAGCCTGCTTCATTTAGCTGGATATGATGTTTCAATTGATGACTTGAAAAACTTCAGAAAGTTAAATAGTAAAACACCAGGACATCCTGAGTTTGGTCATACTTCTGGAGTCGAAGCGACGACAGGCCCGTTAGGACAAGGGATTGCCAATGCTGTCGGAATGGCAATGGCAGAAGCGCATTTAGCAGCGAAGTTCAATAAGGATGGTCACTCTATTATAGATCACAATACGTACGCTTTAGTCGGAGATGGTGACTTAATGGAGGGTGTCGCTTATGAAGCGATGTCAATGGCAGGACATATGAAACTTGGCAAGTTAATTGTACTGTATGATTCAAATGAAATTTCACTTGATGGTGAATTAGGCATTGCTTTCTCTGAAGATATTCAGAAAAGGGCAGAATCTGTACATTGGCAATATGTAAGAGTTGAAGATGGAAACGATGTCGATGCTATTACCAAAGCTATTCAATCAGCGAAAGAAAATACGGATCAACCTACTCTTATAGAAATTAGAACCATTATAGGTTATGGAAGTCCAAAAGTTGCTGGAACGAACAAAGCACATGGTAATCCGCTTGGAGTAGAAGAAGCGACAGCGACAAAACAAGTGTATGGTTGGCACTATGAGGAAGACTTCTTTGTGCCTGAAGAAGTAACAGCTCATTTTAATGAACTGAAACAAAAAGGTATTGAAAAAGAAAATGACTGGAATGAGCAGTTCAACTCATACAGAGAGTCGAACCCTGCACTAGCAGATGAATTAGAAAAAGCGATTACAGGTGATGTTTTAATTGAAGCGAAAGACATTCTATCTTTTGATACTGAAAAAACGATTTCCACTCGTGTTGCAAGTGGGGAAGCTATTAATCATTATGTGAAATCGATTCCTTCTATTTTCGGTGGAAGTGCGGATCTTTCTCATTCTACGATGACAGATATAAAAGGTGAAGCAGTATATGCAGTAGAATCATATGCTGGACGAAATATATACTTCGGTGTACGTGAACATGCAATGGGCGCGGCAGCGAATGGACTGGCTCTCCACGGAGGAGTAAAACCTTTCGTAAGTACATTCTTTGTATTTAATGATTACCTTCGTCCATCGATTCGACTGGCTGCACTGCAAAATTTACCTGTTACTTACGTATTTACACATGATTCGATTGCTGTAGGAGAAGATGGTCCAACGCATGAACCAATTGAACAATTGGCAGCGCTTCGAGCAATTCCTGGTTTAACAGTTATCCGTCCGTCAGATGCAAATGAAACAGCAAGTGCTTGGGCGTATGCTTTACAGCAAACGGATGGTCCAGTCGTTTTAGTACTGAGCCGTCAAAATTTACCGGTGTTTAATGAAACGAAAGCGAACATAGAGAATCTCTCTAAAGGAGCTTACGTATTAACACAAACAAATGAAAATCCGGATGTAATTTTAATTGCGACAGGTTCTGAAGTATCCTTAGCTGCTAGTGCGAAAGCAAAATTAGAAGAAGAACAAGTTTCTGTTCGCATCGTTGCAATGCCGAGCTGGGAGTTATTCGATCGCCAATCGAACGAATATAAAGAATCCGTTCTTCCGTCTTCTATAACGAAACGAGTATCTCTTGAGATGGGTGTATCTCTCGGGTGGGAACGTTATGTAGGACAAGAAGGAAAAGTACTATCAATTGAAACATTTGGAGCTTCAGGAACTGGAACTGAAGTCATGAATCTATTTGGATTTACGACAGAAAATGTTGTTCAAATTACAAAAAATGTGTTGAATTCTTAAGCTATGACTGTGAATACCTTTCTGTACATACTAACATTTCAGTGCTGAAAGGTATTCCAGATTGTAGTGATATGGATTTTTAATAAAAGATGATTTGAGGAGGAATTATATTATGCAAGTAGGATTAATTGGGTTAGGTAAAATGGGATTAAATTTAGGGAAAAATTTAATGGATCATAAACATGAAGTAGTAGCATTTGATTTAAATACGAGCGCAGTAGAAGAAATGAAAGAGTACGGGGCAACGGGTACATCTAGTTTAAGTGAACTTGTTCAGTCATTACAATCACCAAGAATTCTTTGGGTAATGGTACCACACGCTGTTGTTGATTCTGTTATTGATGAGGTTACACCACTTTTATCAAAAGGAGATATTCTAATTGAAGCTGGTAATTCACATTATAAAGAGTCTATCCGCCGATATGAGCAATTAAAGAAAGATGGCATTCACTTTATGGATGCAGGAACTTCTGGCGGAATGGAAGGCGCTCGTAACGGTGCTTGTTACATGATCGGAGGAGATCAAGAAGCTTGGGACATCGTTGAACCTATCTTCCGCGATACTGCTGTAGAAAATGGATTCTTATATGCTGGAAAAGCTGGTAGTGGTCACTTCTTAAAAATGGTTCATAACGGAATTGAATACGGTATGATGGCTGCTATTGGTGAAGGATTTGAGATTCTAGAGAAAAGTGAATTTGACTACGATTATGAAAAAGTATCAAGAGTATGGAACAACGGTTCAGTCATTCGTTCTTGGTTAATGGAATTAACAGAAAATGCATTTTCTAAAGATGCAAAACTGGATGAAATTAAGGGTGTTATGCATTCTTCTGGTGAAGGAAAATGGACAGTAGAAACAGCATTAGACCTTCAAACAGCAACTCCTGTTATCGCAATGTCTCTATTAATGCGCTACCGCTCATTAGACAATGATACATTTACAGGAAAAGTTGTAGCAGCTCTGCGTAATGAATTTGGCGGACATGCAGTAGAAAAGAAATAAAGTGAAACTTTAATAAGTAGGGGCTTTATTCCACATCAATCGGGCTTTTACGGGATAAGCATATTAAACATGTAACTCATCAACGTTTAAAAACTGGAGGGAATTGATCATGAAATTTTTTATTGATACTGCAAATCTTGAGGACATAAAAAAAGCATATAAACTTGGAGTTTTAGCTGGTGTTACAACGAATCCTTCTTTAGTAGCAAAAGAGGGCGTTAAGTTTGAAGACCGTATCGCAGAAATTTGTCAGGCAGTACCTAAAGTTGAGTCTGTTTCGGCAGAAGTAACGCCAGATGCTGTTACAGCTGAAGAAATGATTGCTCAAGCAGAAGAATTAATTAAAATTAACGGTGGCGATAAAAACGTCACGATAAAACTTCCAATGACGCTAGCAGGATTAGAAGCTTGTCGCTATCTTACTGAAAAAGGTGTGAAAACGAACGTTACACTTATTTTCACTGTGAACCAAGCACTTTTAGCTGCTCGAGCAGGTGCAACGTACGTTTCTCCATTTTTAGGACGTTTAGATGATATTTCTGAAGATGGTGTACTATTAGTTGCTAAAATTGCTGAATTATTCGATGTTCATCAATTAGATACACAAATTATTGCGGCTTCTGTCAGACATCCAGATCATGTAACTCGTGTAGCGATGGCAGGTGCTCACATTGCAACAATCCCTTATAAAGTAATCGAGCAACTTGCTATGCACCCATTAACAGACCAAGGTATTGAGAAATTTGCTGCGGATTGGGCGAAAGCTCCTAAATTATAATGCATGAAAGTGAAGGTGCTTTCCGAAAATTGCTTTTCATGAGAGGACAAATCCTAAGTAACTTCATCGTTTAAACTGGATCCTGATTTTGTAGTCTTACTACGTGAAAAAAGCAGAGATGAAAGTTTCATTCACTTTTAAAAAAGGAAAAATTGATCGCGCGAAGCGTTTATCACAATAACATTATAATTATGAAAGAGAAATCCCCTTATTAGAGAGATGAGTTATAGTGTATCTCTAATAAGGGAGATTCTTTTTATATAAATCATTATGATGTGAAGATGCTTTTAAACGTATAGCAATATGTAAAGGTATCTTTTACTCAAGTAAGAACTATATAGGTTCTTTTAATTATATAGTAATTATGAAAGGGTTTACATAAAGGGGGATTGAGTATGAATATGTACCTTTTAATTATTACATTATTATCAATTGTAATTGTTATTTTAGGGGTATCGTGGTGGAGATGGCATGCGTTTATTAGTTTAACGGTTGCAAGTTTGTTTTTAGCAATTATGTCTGGAATGCCAATGGATAAAATAGTGAGTGCTTATGAAACGGGAGTTGGAAGTGTTCTCGGGCATTTAGTAGGTATTTTAGTATTAGGTACAATTTTAGGGAAAATGATGGCAGAGTCAGGTGCTGGAATGCAGGTGGCAGAGTTCTTTATAAAATCCTTTGGGATAAAAAACTTACCATGGGCTATGTTAATTGCAGGTTTTATTATTGGAATCCCGGTGTTTTTTGAAGTAGGTATTTTAATATTACTACCGTTAGTAATTTCAATTCATAAAACAACGAAACAAAATATTTTATTGATAGCATTACCAGCAATTGCTGGGCTATCTGTCGTACACGGCCTTGTTCCTCCGCATCCAGGGGCAATTGTAGCAATTGGTATTTATAAAGCGAATCTTGGGAAGGTACTAATGTATTCACTCATTATTACATTTTTTGCAGCGATTATTGCAGGTCCTATATTTGCGAAATGGATTCACAAACGTGTAATTCCTGAAAATGAGCCAGAATTGATTCGTGTAAATACAAAATCAACGAAATTACCAGGAATAGGAGTTTCATTTTTAGTTATTTTGTTACCTGTTATGTTAATGGTTTTAGCTGCAGCAGCTCCTTATGTGCCTCTTTCTAATACTTTGATGAAGATTGTCACATTAATCGGTAGTCCTATCATTGCACTATTGATTGCATGTTTTGCGGCGTTCTATTTTCTTGGATTTCGTCAAGGTATCGATAAAAAAGCTATTAAGAAGATAACAGAAGATAGCTTATTACCAATCGGTTCAATTGTTGCGATTATTGGTGCCGGCGGGGGATTTAAGCAAATTCTTATCGATAGTGGTGTAGGCAATGCTATTGCTCAAATGTCTGAGCATTTAGCTCTATCCCCAATTGTATTAGCATTTATAGTAGCAGGATTAATTCGAATTGCGACAGGGTCAGCGACAGTCGCTTTAACAACAGCAGCGGGTATCGTTTCGCCAATCGTTGAAAATACAACAGGTGTGAACTTAGAGTTACTCGTTATTGCAACAGGTGCAGGAGCATTAATGTTTTCACACGTAAACGATGCTGGTTTTTGGATGGTAAAAGAATACCTAGGTTTAACAGTGAAAGAAACATTTAAAACATGGACAGTATTAGAAACGTTACTTTCATTTATCGCTTTTGGAGGAGTTTTACTACTCGATATGTTTGTTTAAAATAAGGATATTTTTATATGGATTGAGAGAGACAACTTTAGCACATAACGTTATGAACAGATAAAATAAATATATTTTTATGGTTCTTATATGATTAGGATACTGTAGGGATTTTTGTTAGGAGGAAGAAATGGTGAGCTCAAAATATATGGTTGGTGTAGACATTGGGACAACTAGTACAAAATCAGTTCTATTTTCTACTGATGGATCTGTTATTGCTAGTCATGGAATTGAATATCCTTTATATTCTCCTACGCCTGAAACAGCGGAACAAGACCCAGAAGAAATTTTTCGTGCAGTAATACATACGATTAAAGAAACTGTACGATCAAGTAGTGTACAGCCAAGTGATATTCTTTGTGTCTCTTTTAGTTCGGCAATGCATAGTATCATTGCCGTAGATGAAAAGGGAGAGCCGTTAACGAGATGTATCACTTGGGCAGATAATAGAAGTGCAAGCTGGGCGGAGAAAATAAAGAATGATATGAATGGTCATGAAATTTACCTTCGTACTGGGACACCAATTCATCCGATGTCACCACTTTCGAAATTAGTTTGGCTACAGAATGAGCAGGCAGAGTTATTCGCAAAAAGTTATAAATTCATTTCTATTAAAGAATATGTTTTTTACAAGTTATATAAAGAGTATGTAATTGATTATTCTATAGCGTCAGCAACAGGGATGTTTAATTTGAAATCTTTAAAATGGGATGAAGAGGCTTTACATGTTGCGGGAATTACAGATGAAAAGCTTTCTAAACTTGTTCCAACAACGCACAGTTTAACAGGATTAGATGAAGAGCTTGCCAAAGAGATGAATGTACTTGTTTCTACGCCTTTTGTAGTAGGAGCGAGTGATGGAGTACTATCTAATTTAGGTGTAAATGCAATAGATCCTGGCGTTGTGGCTGTTACAATTGGTACAAGCGGTGCGATACGTGCTGTAACAAATCGTCCTGTAACAGATCCAAAAGGTAGAATTTTTTGTTATGCGTTAACTGAAGACCATTGGGTAATCGGTGGACCAGTTAATAATGGCGGTATGATTTTCAGATGGGCTCGTGACCAATTGGGTACTTCAGAGATTGAGCTTGCAAAGCGTTTAGGGAAAGATCCATATGAAGTACTTACTGAAATAGCAGCAAAAGTGAATCCTGGATCTGACGGTTTATTGTTTCACCCGTATTTAGCAGGGGAAAGAGCTCCTTTATGGAATGCAAATGCACGAGGATCTTTCTTTGGACTCGGATTGCATCATAAGAAAGAACATCTTATCCGTGCTGTTTTAGAAGGAGTAATTTATAATTTATATACGGTTCTTCTCGCTTTAAAAGAGTTAATTGGCGAACCGAAAAAAATTCAAGCGACAGGCGGCTTTGCAAGGTCGGAACTTTGGAGACAGATGATGGCGGACATCTTCCATCAAGACGTATATGTTCCGGAAAGTTTCGAAAGCTCTTGCTTAGGAGCTGCAATCCTCGGTTTATATAGTTTAGGTGAAGTAGATACGTTGCATGTAGTTTCTGAAATGGTAGGTGCAGATTTCCATCATGAGCCAAACATGGAAAGTGTGGAAAAATATAAAGATTTAACGCCAATCTATATCCGTCTGTCCCGTCAATTGGAAGAAGAATATGAAAGTATAGCAGCGTATCAAAAAAAGTGGGTTTAAAAGCTATTTACCAAGAAAATATGGTAACGTATAAAGAGGTACTCCGATTTTTTAGGATACTCTTTCAACATAAAATATTTTAAGAAGCATGATGAACGAAAAATATAGGGAGAGAGGGTTATGAAAATGAAGGATAACAAAGAGTTTATTGGATATGTTGGAACTTACACGAAAGAAAATAGCGAAGGAATATATAAATTTACGCTAGATGTAGAAGCAAAAAAAATTAGTAATGTAACACTTGCCGCTAAGCTGGATAACCCTACATATGTAACGATTAACCGAAATAATGAATATCTCTATTCCGTTGTTAAGGAAGGCGAATCTGGCGGTGTAGCTGCGTATTCCATTGATAGTCATACTGGAGAACTAAAAGCGAAAAATAGACAAGTAGTAGAAGGTGCTTCTCCTTGTCATATTAGTGTTGATAGTGGAAATCATACAGTAGTTACAGCGAATTACCATAAAGGAACGATTGAGTCTTTTGAAATAAATGAAGAAAATGGAACTGTAAATCCTGCTTCATCTATTATGGCACATGAAGGTTCAGGTCCGAATAAAGAAAGACAAGAAAAACCACATGCACATTACGCGGGGTACACTCCTGATGAAAAATATGTAGTGGGCGTTGATTTAGGGATAGATAAAATAATTACGTATGAAGTAAAAGATAGTACATTAACAGAAGTGAATCGTTTATCTGTAAATCCAGGAAGTGGTCCAAGACATATTACTTTTCATCCGAATGGAAAGTATGCATATGTGATGACGGAGCTTAGTTCAGAGGTTATTGTGTTAACCTATAATCCTGCAGAAGGATCCTTTACAGAATTACAGTATATTTCTACTGTTCCAGAAGAGTTTGATGAAAATAATCAAGGAAGTGCGATTCATATTTCTTCTGACGGCCGTTTTGTATATGCAGGTAATCGTGGTCATAATAGTATCGCTGTTTATAGCGTAGATCAAAGTTCAGGTCAGCTTACATTTGTTGAACACACATCTACAGAAGGAAATTGGCCAAGAGACTTTGTATTAGATCCTACTGAAAAGTTCCTTGTTGCTACAAATGAAAAGTCACATAATCTTGTGTTATTTTCAAGAGATGAATCTACAGGTAAGTTAACACTTTTACAATCTGATGTTGCTGTGCCAGAGCCTGTTTGTGTGAAGTTTTTAAATATATAATTTCAGATGCCTAAACAAAAGCAAAGCGATATCGCTTTGCTTTTTATTGTTTCTTTTTTGGCCTACGTACTAATTCGCCGCCGCAGTTTGGACAAACGTTATGTCTTTCTTCTGTACATGGTGCGCAAAATGTACATTCATATACACAAATGTATGCTTCAGAATTTTGTTCGAGCGATTGATCGCAAATTTGACAGTTTGTTTTCATTTCTAGTGCCATAATAAGTCTCCTTTTTAGTTAGAAAATTTATAATTTAATTATAATTCATTAAATAGAAATAGTCCTTTTCAATTGAAAGGAAATCGAATGATAAAGTTATGAATTGAAACGAAAGATGCTGGTTTATTTTAAAATTGATTATTTATTACAGTTGGAATATTATGAAATAGTCAAAAGACAACAGGGGGTATAGATTTTGACTAATCATAACGATCATTTAAAAGCAAACTGCGAAAAATGCTTCGGTCTATGTTGCGTTGCATTACCGTTTGCAGCATCGGTAGATTTTGCAGTGAATAAAGATGGTGGTAAACCATGTTCCAACTTACAATCAGATTTTAAATGTAGTATACATAAAAATCTTAGAGGAAAAGGTTATAAAGGTTGTACAGTATTTGAATGTTTCGGTGCTGGGCAGAAGATTTCTCAGGGTACGTTTAAAGGGATTGATTGGAGGGAAGATGCAAAGCATGCAAGAAAAATGTACGATGCTTTTCCGGTTATGCATCAACTTCATGAAATGCTTTGGTATTTGAATGAAGCGATTCTTTTAAAGGCAACACAGCCAATTCATAAAGAGCTGGAGACCGCAATTGAGGAGACAGAGCGACTTTCGAATTTAAATCCAGATGAGTTAATGAAAATAAATGTTCCAATGCATAGGGCAGAGGTGAACATTCTTCTTTTAGAAACGAGCGAATTAGTATGGAAGGAAATGAATACTGCGCGTAAGAAACGAATCATTCACCGCGGAGCAGACCTTATGGGAGCGAATCTGAAAAAGAAAAATTTACAAGGTGCAAATTTAAGAGGAGCTTACTTAATTGCGGCTAACTTAAATGGTGCAGATTTAAGAGGAGCAGATCTCATCGGAGCAGATTTGCGAGATGCAGATATTCGCGGGGCTGATTTTACTAATAGTATTTTTCTGACGCAAGTTCAAGTTAATGCTGCTAGAGGGGACAAACATACGAAATTACCGAAATTATTGTCTCGTCCATCGCATTGGAGTGCGTAAAGAGTGAGGAGTATTTAGTGTGGATATATTTCAGTATTTAGAAGAGATGCAAGAGGATGTCTTTTCGTTAGCAGTAGAGCAAATAGAAGCGAAGTATTATGATATTTGTTGCATGTTGGCGTCTACAGAATATGTAGAACGAATTAAAGTAATTGATGTAGAGTCATATAAGGTAAGTATTCGAGTAGGTTTGGATGCAGCTGTAGAAATGGCTACTAATGAAGAAGCAAAAGCGATTTATTTTGAGTATGACCTTGATAACGAGTGGACTAGTCAGTTTTATATTTGTGAGGAGTATGCTCCACTTGAAGAAGAGGATGATGATTGGGCTTCTGAATGGACATATGATGTTGAGGGACCGGAGTCTGTAGAATTAGCGGATATGTATAATGAAAATGGCTTTGACACAAGTGAAAAAGCAATCGGTATCACTTTATATTTAATTGCTAAAACGCTGTGTAGTTTTATAAGTGTACGTAGTGAAGTGCAAAATAATATACCGATTTGTATTGGTTTTCACGACCAAGATCCAATAATGCGAACAGGCAGAGACTAAGAATCTCTGCCTGCTTTTTATTTCTTTTCAAAAGTAGTAATTAAAACGCTACATATAATAAGAATACCACCAATAAAAAAGTTACTATTTAATGTTTCATTTAATAAGAGCCAACCAAGTAACGATCCAACGATAGGTTGGAAGAAGAAAAATAAGGAACCTATGCTTGCATCCAGTAATTCTAATCCTTTATTCCAAAGGAAAAAGGCACCTGCTGTTGAGAGGATTCCTAAGTATAATACGCCTAATATTACGTACGTATTTACTGTTCCGATAGAGGCCGCTTGTAGCTCCCATATCATAAAAGGTGTAATAAAAAAGAGTGAAAAGAAAATTGCGTACGTTGTAATAACTAAGGATGAAAATTGGATTGAAGCGATTTTTACATAAATAGATAGTAAAGCCCACGTAATAGCGGCGCCAACTAAAATGATTGTTCCAATAAAATAGGAGCCAATTTCAATATCCCATCCGATTACGATAATGACACCGATTGTCGCTATTATAGTAGATAAAAGTCTACGAGCAGTTAGTTTTTCTTTCAAAATGAGCGCTGCAAATATAACCATAAATGCAGGGGTAGCTGATGTAACTAACGAGCCTGTATGAGCGTCGGATAATTTTGTTCCGATAAATTGGCATGTGATCGAAATGAAATAGCCGATAAATCCAATCCAAGCGAATAGGAGCCAATCTTTTTTGCGAATGGTTACTTTTTTCTTTTGCTTTTTCTCAGCTAGTTTCAAAATGCCATATAAAACAACAAAAGCGATAATAAAGCGTAGCCAAACGAGTGTTAGTGGTGGAATGAAATCGAGTACGTATTTGCTAACAACATACATACCGCCCCATATACTTGCTGCTAGTGATAAGTATATAGCTCCTAAAATTGTTTGTTTCATTTGAAATACCTCCGTCTATTTTTAGGGTAATATGTGCTCCCTAAGACGAGGCATAGTGTATGTGCTAAATGAATGCCCGTCTTAGTTTATAGACGGCCTACAGGTTGATCGTTTTCGAATGAAGTGTTGTAGTACATGAGTGCATTCCTCCTTCATAATTTTATAATGATATTATAACTTAATTTTCTGATTATTGGAGGTTGTTATGAAATATATCGTTATAAAATCACATGTTAGCAATTATCCTAATCCAATTCGCTTAGAAGAGGGGGATGTAGTGAAAATGATAGAGAGTTACGCTGGTCCAGAAAACTGGGAAAACTGGATGTTTTGTCACGAAGAGAAGTATAACCGGAAAGGATGGGTTCCGGAGCAAATTATAAGAAAAGATATGAATGGAACAGGAATTATTATAAAACAATATACTGCGAAAGAATTAAATGTGAGTATTGGAGAAAGATTGATCGGATTAGAAGAATTGAATGGATGGGTTTGGTGCGAAGGAAGAGATGGTGAGAAGGGCTGGGTACCAAAGGAAAACTTACAAAAATATTAATAATAATATTTGATCAATAATTAGGAAACATATTTTTGCTTATGAGTATATTGGTTGTAGGATAAAAAGTAGATTAATAGAGAAAGAGGAGGAGATTATTATAACTACAACCGTTATTTCACATTTTTACAATGAAGAGTATTTATTGCCATGGTGGCTTATGCATCATACGAAACTTTTTGATCATGGTATTTTAATTAATAAAGGTTCAACAGATCGTTCCGTTGAGATTTGTAAAAAATTCGCACCGCATTGGGAGGTGCGAGATTCTGTAAATCCAGAGTTTGATGCATATGCGACAGATCATGAAGTGATGAGGATAGAACAAGAAGTACAAGGATGGAAAATGATTTTAAATACGACTGAGTTTCTTTGCGTGCAAGATAAAAATCAGTTTTGGAAATCGCTACATGAATTGGGGGGGAGGATGTATTGGCTGGACGGGCTTATTATGGTTGATGATCCTAACTACAACTATCCGGACCTTAACTTTGGAATACCTTTAATGAAACAGCGATTTCATGGTTATTTACCAGAAGATTGGCCGTTATGGAGAAGAGGTAGATTTATTCATAATCATGAGCATGGAAGTTATACGGTTGGAAGACATTTATCTGCGCATGAATCGATGATTTATCCACCTCTTGCCTGTATATTATGGTTTGGGTTTAGTCCGTGGAACGATGCGATGAGAAAGAGAAAGTTACAAATTGGTCCGACTCTTTCTGAAGCTAGTAAGCATGGGGGAATGGGGACGCAACATATTGTTACGTCGGAAAGATTAGAAGAATGGTATAAGGAATTAGCGAGAGGAACGAAGGATTTACGTTTTAATGATGCATATCGTTATGTTTTTGTATAAATGATTTCCACCATAAAATTGTTTCTTCAATTCCTGTATTTAGATCGTATGTTGGTTTCCAGTTTACTTCAGTTTTTAAACGTTCTACATTAACCCCGACAAATAAAGGTTCATCTTTAGAGAAAGGGATTGCACCTAGTTTAATTAAATGTTCTTTTCCTATCTTTTTAGCAATGATAGAAGCTAACTTTTTAATTTGTACAGATTGACCAGAAGCGATATTGATGGTGCCTGTAACGCTGTGTTCTAATATTGTTACGAGAGCGTCAGCGACGTCACTCACATGGAGGAAATCTCTCGATTGTTTTCCATGTGTACATAGTGCCTCCTCGTTTTTTAATAAGGAAGTGATAATGTTAGAAACGAGCCGATTACCTTGTTCGTGAGGTCCATACATATGAAAAATGCGGCCCCAACACATGCTGAGGCCTGTTTGTTGTGCATACGTTTCTAGCCAGGAGTGCAGTGCATTTTTACATAAAGAATACGGGGTTTTATAGGAAAGGAGCGGTGAATCTTCAAATAATACGCCGTTAAACCATTCGTACTCTGCGCCAGTACCTGCAACGACAACACGCTTTCCACCGCATGTTGTGAAGTGTTGAATCAATGAAATACTAGACTTTAGCCAATAGTAATTATTAATAGATACATAGCATGCTGGTGGCACTGCTTCCCAAGCAAGGTGAATGAGATGGCTAGGCTGAACATCCGAAATGAATTGTTTTACTTCGTCATCGCGAAGCAAGTTTACTTTATGCCAATGGCAAGGGAGGTGAGAGGGGTTATTTTTATTATACGTGGCGTGCACTTCATATTCCTTTTGTATAAGTGAATGTACAACATATTTACCTATCCAGCCACTACCACCTGTTACAACAACTTTCTTCATGGCTCGATCACCTCAATTTCTGGAACCGTCACTAAAAATTTACCGCCCCATTCACGAATGAAAGAGCATTCTTTCATAATTTCGTCTTTCAAATTCCAAGGAAGTATAAGAATGTAATCCGGTTTTGTACGTTTAATTTCTGCTGGAGATTTTATTGGAATACGAGTTCCTGGTAAAAGGAGATGTTGTTTGTGAGGATTTTTATCTACTGTATAAGCTAGAAATTCTTTACCTATCCCGCAATAATTCAAAAGGGTGTTTCCTTTAGCTGGAGCACCGTAACCGATAATTTGTTTGTTTAAAGCTTTCGCTTCAATAAAAAACTTTAAAATATTTATTTTCAATTGTTCGATGCGTTTAGAAAAAAGGAGATAGCAATCTAAAGTATCTAACCCGTGGTCGACTTCTTTTTGAATTAATTTTGTAACATTGGAATGGATAGTTGATTGGGCACTTAGATGGTTTACAAAAATCCGTAAGGAACCACCATGCGTTGAAAGTTCTTCTACATCAACAATTTGTAAATGATGATAACTTAAAACTTTTTGAAGGCTTATAAGTGAGAAGTAGGAAAAGTGCTCATGGTAGATAGTATCGAACTGTTTAAAGGATATGAGGTTTAATAAGTGTGGGAATTCAATTGTTATCGTGCCATCTTGTTTTAATAACGTTTTTAAACCGGCAACAAAATCATGCAAGTTTGGAACATGTGCTAATACGTTATTTGCGACGATTAAATCAGCTTGTGGCAATTTTTTTGCTAAGTCATTACTGAAAAAATTCACATGAGTAGGAATTCCTTTTTTGATAGCAATTTCTGCTACGTTTTTCGCGGGTTCAATTCCCAATGTCTCGATATTTTCTTTTTTAAAGTATTGTAATAAGTACCCATCGTTACTTGCGATTTCAATCACTTTTGAATGTTTCGTTAAGTTGAAACGCTTAATCGCCATTTCTACATATTGTTTAGCGTGTAGTAGCCAACTTGAGGAGTAAGAGCTGAAGTATAAATAGTTATGAAAAATATTTTGTGGGGATTCAAATTCATCTAGCTGTACGAGTAAACAAGAGTTACAAACAAATGTGTGCAGCGGATAAAAAGGTTCCATTTTATATGAGCTTTCAGGAGCTACAAATGAATTAGCAAGAGGGGAAACGCCCAAATCTAAAAAAGTGTTGGTTAGTAATGAGTGGCAAAAACGGCATTTGTTCTGTTCCATTTTATAGCCTCCTTATAAATTTTTGAATGCATCGATTTGTTGTCGTGTGAAAGATTCTATATTTTCACCAGATGCATATTTTTTGTACCAATCAACAGTCCAAGCGATAGCATCATCTGTTGATAACTTAGGAGTCCAGCCGAGTTTGTTTACTGCTTTTGTACTATCGAGTGTTAAAACAGGTGATTCATAAGGAGTATTTGTAGAGGAGGAAATGATTGTTAGTGGGTTATTCCATAATTTTATTACAGATTCAATGACATCATGAACGGTTCTGTTAGGTTCATTCATTGGGCCGAAATTCCACGCTTCTGCATATTTAGCATCATTCCAAAGTTTCTCAGCTAAAAGGATATAGCCATGTAGAGGATCTAAAACATGTTGCCACGGACGGACGGCATATTTGTTTCGAATACACAAAGTATGATTGTGCAAATATGCCCGAATGATATCAGGGAATAATCGATCTTCTGCCCAATCACCACCGCCGATGACGTTACCAGCTCTGACTGAGGCGAGTTTCTGGGTATTAGTGCGGAAGAATGATTTTTGATAGGATGTTGCTACTATTTCAGCGCAAGCTTTACTAGCGCTATAAGGGTCGAAACCTCCTAGTCGGTCATTTTCCACGAACGCTCGGTCGCCACTACCGTCATTCTCATAACATTTATCGCTTGTCACATTAATAATGGCACGTACGCTTTCGACGGACTTTGCTGCTTCTAGCACGTGGACAGTACCTAAAACATTCGTTTTGAATGTATCGATAGGATTTTTGTATGAAGCGGTTACGATTGGCTGAGCTGCTAAATGAAATATTATGTCAGGTTTATGCTGCTTCATAGCATGAAATAAAGAATGGTAATCTGTAATATCGCCTTTCATTGTCGTGCACTCTTTTGCTACGTTACCTTGTTCAAAAATGTTAGGAATGGATGGGGGATGAGAAGAAAAGCCTACTACTTCTGCACCTAAAGAATTTAAGAAAAGGGTGAGCCAGGAGCCTTTAAATCCAGTATGTCCTGTAATAAATACTTTTTTCTTATTCCAAAAAGATGATGAAGCCATATTACCAAACCTTCCACGGAGCGTTATTACTTTCCCATAGCTCGACTAATTTATTTTTATCGCGCAATGTATCCATCGGATGCCAAAAACCAGAATGTTGATATGCGGCCAATTCATTTTTGTTTACTAACTGAACTAAAGTGTCTGTTTCAAAAACAGACTTATCTCCACTAATGTAATTGAAAACTTCAGGATTTAAAACGAAAAATCCACCGTTAACCCATCCGCCATCACCTAATGGTTTTTCTTGAAAAGATGTTACAGACTGTTTATCTAATATGAGAGAACCAAATCTACCAGGAGGTTGTACAGCAGTAACAGTAGCCATTTTTCCATGTTTTTTATGGAATGTAATAAGTTCTTTTATATTTACATTACTTAATCCATCACCATAAGTGAGGCAGAAAGGTTCGTCTCCGACATAATTTTGAATCTTTTTCACTCGGCCACCCGTTTCGGTATTTACACCAGTATCGATTAGTGTAACTTTCCATGGTTCTACACGATGAGAATGGCTAGTAATTGTATTATCGTTTAATTGTATTGTGAAATCAGACATGTGTAAGTTGTAATTTAGAAAGAACTCTTTAATTGCATATCCTTTATAGCCTAAGCAAATAATAAACTCAGTAATTCCGTAATGACTATACAAACTCATAATGTGCCATAGAATGGGTTTTGTTCCAATTTCAATCATAGGTTTCGGTTTTAAATGTGTTTCTTCCCCAATTCTTGTACCGTACCCACCAGCAAGAATAACAGCTTTCATTTTTTCCTCCTAAAATAAAAATTTATTATTTATACAGTATTCATGTTTTATGCAAATGAGATTGTTTTTGATTAAGTGAATGAAAATGTTTGAGGTGATGACGATGCAGAAAGTATTACGGTTTGAATTTTGGGAATAATTCTTGATATTCAGGGTTATGACGGAGGTCTTGTGTTAGGTTACTAAGCTCTAAAAAACGTATGTCCAGTACTTCAGGAGATTGACCGTAATGTGTTTGAAGTCCCATTTGAACACCCCTTTTTGAAAGGGTAGGTGTAATTTGTAATTTTCTTGCCTTTGATTGTTCATTCCAAGGGCTAAAATAAAATTTTAAAATAAATGAAGGATAGTCATAAATTATATATCCGTGCCGCGAATGATGTCTACCAGGTAAATATGCACCGTCTAGATGATTGTGAATAAATCTCCAAGCACATCCGAGATTTGGGTTATAAGGGAAGACACCGTGGTATCGCTGTTCTACTAAGGGGATAGAATATCTAGGCTTTGAATAATTATAATTATGATTATCTATCATTAAAATCATTCTAATCGCATACATGTTTTGGCCTAGTGTATGAAGAGATGAAAAAAATTCTTCAGTATTATTACAACAAAAGAATTCAGTAGTATTTAAAACGATTTTCCAACCTGAAACTTCTCTTTCAATTTCCATCACTTCAATATCAGTATTAGTTGGATCAAACTCAAGAAATCTTGAATTTCGTACTTCCCAGTGGGGTGCTAATAGTTTACAAATCTCTACGGAACGATCTGTAGACCCTCTATTAATTAAAATGCCGTGATCGAATATTTTCGTGTGATGCATAAGCCACCATGGAAGTAGGTATTCTTCATTATAAAAATGAGAAATGATTGTCTTTTTCATATTAATTCCCTCCTATACAAGCAATCATTATTAGTAGGATATGCTTTTAAATAAGAAAGGTTAAAAGTGGCAGATAATGTAGTGATTAGGTAGTAGTTTAGTAATTTTATTGTATAAGTGTAGATTACTCGTATTGAATCATCATAGGAGGAGATTGGAATTTTGTATAAATTGTGAATAATAAACCGTCACGTTTGACTGTACAGTTTATGTATTGTATGATGTAAGTAATATAAACAAGGGGGGAAGATCGTTGGGAAGGTGTATCGAATCGGACAGTTGGCTCTCATGGCTCACGTGTCGAAACGAACGATTGATTATTATACGAATCTAGGTATCTTAAAAGCGGAGCGATCTCAATCTAATTATCGCTATTACGACGAAACAGCATTTGAGACATTACAATTTATTGAGAAGTGCAAAGAAATGCATATGCCGCTTTGTGAGATTAAAGAGAAAATCGAGGAGAAGAAGAAGCTGCTCGGTATCAATGAACACGTTTCGAAACAAGTGAATGAAGTGACAGACCATATTCATCGATTAGAAGTGGAGCTTACTGAGTTAAAACCGCTTTTAGATGAATTGACTGATTCACAACGTGAAAAAATATCGAAATCTTTATCAGGTCAAACGACAGCTTTAATACAGACACTTGCTCTATTATTATAGAATAAGTGAAATCCGACCTCTTTAATTTTTGTATCGGGCTATGTTTTCTAACAAACAAATAAGAAAACATTATAGTATACAGGAGGTGGACACCTTAGTTTTTTAACTAAGGGGATTCATTGGAAATATTTAATTTAGTCATGGTTGCGATTTTAATCGCATTTACTGGATTTTTCGTAGCAGCAGAGTTTGCGATTGTAAAGATACGTTCAAGCCGTATCGATCAGCTTGTTGCGGAAGGAAAACGCGGTGCTTTAGCAGCGAAAAAGGTAACAACAAATTTAGATGAATATTTATCTGCTTGTCAATTAGGTATTACAGTTACAGCTATGGGATTAGGTTGGTTAGGTGAACCGACAATTGAAAAGTTATTACACCCGTTATTTGAGAAATGGAACTTAAATCCTTCTATTTCATCAGTATTAACATTTGGTCTTGCTTTTATGATTATGACGTATTTACACGTTGTAGTAGGAGAATTAGCTCCAAAAACGATGGCAATTCAAAAGGCTGAAAGGGTAACGTTATTATTGGCAGGTCCATTAATGATGTTCTATAAAGTAATGTATCCATTTATTTGGGTATTGAACGGTTCAGCTCGTGTGATAACTGGTTTATTTGGTTTAAAGCCAGCTTCAGAACATGAAGTAGCTCATACAGAAGAAGAATTACGTCTTATCCTTTCAGATAGCTATGAAAGTGGCGAAATTAATCAAGCTGAATACAAGTATGTAAATAACATTTTTGAATTTGATAATCGTATTGCAAAAGAGATTATGGTACCGCGAACAGAAATCGTTGGTTTCTACCTGGAAGATTCAGTAGAAGAACACATGAAAGTAATCCAAAATGAGCGATACACACGTTATCCGATTTTTGGAGAAGATAAAGATGATATTATCGGTATGGTCAACGTAAAAGATTTCTTTATTCGATATATGACCGAGGATCAAAAAGATTTATCATCTATTCGCTCGTATATGCGTCCGATTATTGAAGTGATGGAAACGACTCCAATTCACGATTTATTACTTCAAATGCAGAAGAAGCGAATTCCGATGGCTGTTTTATATGATGAGTACGGAGGAACAGCTGGAATTGTAACGCTTGAAGATATCTTGGAGGAAATCGTCGGCGAAATTCGTGACGAATATGATGAAGATGAAGCACCACCAATTCAACATGTGAACGAGCAACATATTATTGTTGATGGAAAAGTGCTTATCTCAGAAGTGAAAGATTTATTTGGATTACACATCGAAGAAGATGATGTGGATACAATCGGTGGATGGATTATGATGCAAAATCATGAAATCGAAGAAGGACAACACGTTGAGGCGGAAGGTTATGAATTTAAAGTGTTAGAAAAAGACGCTTACCAAATTAAACGTGTTGAAATTCGTAAGATGGAACAAGAACAAGAAGAAGAGAAAGCAGCAACTGTGTAAGTTGCTGCTTTTCTTCTAAAGTACAAAAAATGAGAACTTAGGAGCGGATATTTTGATTCAAGAAGCCTTACGTGCATATCGATTACAATTGTATGTGATCTTTAGTGGTTTACTACTTATGTGGACGATTACTCCGTTTGGAAAACAAGTGACAGGGTTCGGTATTGGATTAGCAGTAAGTGCTTATTGTCTTTGGTTATTAGCTCGCAGAGTGGAGAAACTCGGGAAAAGTATCGTAATGAAGGAAAAGGCTCCTGGATTAGGAGTTTTAAACCGATTTGCAGCTGCTATTTTAGGAGCTATCATCATGTATGAAATTGAGCATGAAATGGAAATGTGGGCATTCGGTACAGGTATTTTAGGTGGTCACTTTTTAATGATTGCAAATTTAGCGTACGCAAATATGCAGTTAGTGAAAGAAGAAGAGAAGCAAAGAGAACATGCTTCGAAAAATATAGAGCTATGATGAAAAGGACCTAATCAGGTTCCTTTTTTAGTTTAGCGATATGATACAAGTAATCAAATTAATGACAAATATAATACGCTTCTTTTTTGTGTTTTTCAATAGTATGAAAAATAATAAAAAAATTTTAAAAAACCCATCGATTTCTAAAGGTTATGTATGTTATTATGACAAAAGACTTTTTGAAAGAGGTGGATACCAATGTTACAAGCGCTACTTATTTTTGTGCTTCAAATTATTTACGTTCCAATATTAACAATCCGTACGATTTTGCTTGTAAAGAATCAAACAAGATCCGCTGCTGGTGTTGGATTGTTAGAAGGAGCTATTTACATTGTCAGTTTAGGTATTGTGTTTCAAGATTTATCAAATTGGATGAACATCGTTGCCTATGTCATTGGCTTTAGTGCGGGACTGTTATTAGGCGGTTATATAGAGAATAAATTAGCAATTGGTTATATTACGTATCAAGTTAGTTTACTAGACCGTTGTAATGAATTAGTAGATGAGTTACGTCACTCTGGATTTGGCGTTACAGTATTTGAAGGCGAAGGTATTAATTCTATACGTTATCGCTTAGATATCGTCGCAAAGCGTTCTAGAGAGAAAGAGCTTTTAGAAATCATTAATGAAATTGCACCGAAAGCGTTTATGTCTTCGTATGAAATTCGCTCGTTTAAGGGTGGATATTTAACGAAGGCGATGAAGAAAAGAGCGTTAATGAAGAAGAAAGATGAACATGCATCGTAAAAAAGAGGAATAGTGATGCATTAAAAGCGCAGTATAAGTCTAAATGTAAAAGGGAGGAATCTATTTTGATGTAGATTCCTCTCTTTTTTTATGAAAAATATTCATCTGTTAATTCAAAAAAACTAAATCGTATAATTATGTTTTTTACTCATTCTCAAATTAATGATTAGCCATATAATTTGAAAAAATACCGGTATGATAAACGTGATTAATAAAACGATAAGTGATATTGATTTAATTTCAGGTGTTTGAATAACACCAGCACCATCAACATCTCGTAGCCAAATAATAGCGGCCCATATTCCAAAAACGATAATCCAAAATATGTTACCAATCCACCAAGAAATCCATCGTTTTTTCATGTTAGCACCCCCTACATTTATCTACTGTTAAAAGTATATTTTCTTTTGTTACATTTATAATGAAACAACTTTAAAATCAGTTTTTAACTGTATATCTAACTTGTTTGAAGGTTACTATTTCTCCATCATCATCATCGTCTTTCGTTTGTAAAAGTTGAACTTTTGGTTTGTAGTCCGTCCTATGAGCGTGTTCGATATCTTTAATGTTAAGTTTGTAGGATTCACCATTTTTTAGTTTTTGTTCCAACACTTTTTTATTAGCAACATAAATAAAAGTTACTTTATTTTCATCAATGCCTTTAGTTTTAATTTCTAATTCATTGTCTTTTGCTGTGATCGTTGGTGTTAATAATTCCATACTGCCTTTCCCGCTTTCTAAAGAATTCTCTGCTATAGTTGAACATCCTGATAATATGATTCCAGTGAATAGAAGAACAAGTAATTTCTTTTTCATAACATCCCCTCCGATTCTATGTGATTTTTGATTTTGGTATTGCTAGATTACTAGTGTGGAGCGTAAATGTTTAGTTAGTACCCCCTTAATTGTACCATAATATGTAAATTAAAACAGGGTGTATATCCAATTTAAGGGAGATTGAAGAATTTACTGATTGTTGTAAATTCTTGTGTTTTAGCTTCTATTTCAATCGAAATGTAGACGAGAGAAAGAAATTTTTTTATAGAAATTACAATTTTTACATTTTACAATAATGATAGGGAATAGATGAATTCATTCACTTCGGAGGTAGTTATTTGAACATTAATGAGAAGGCAATTGAAATGTTTGAACAAAATAAATATGAGGAAGCAATGGAACTATTTCAACAAGCAGTACATAAATCTAGAGATGTACAATCTCTCAATAATCTGGCTTGGATGTACTTTTATGAGGAAGAGAATGATGAGAAAGCTCTTGAATTAATAAGAGAAGTTGTTAAGTTGAATCCTTCTTCATACTTTCCCTATAACATCTTAGGGGAAATTTATATAAAACAAAAAAAGTGGGAAGAAGCGAAGGAAGTATTACAAAAATCTATTTCGATTCAACCATCAGATGAAGCATATCATAATGTAGCTGTAGCTCATTATAAACTTGGAGAGCTGGAAAAAGCTTCGGAATTTTTTTTACGAGTTGCAGGGGATTCGGACTATATCATGTATAGCTATGTAAAATGTTTAATTGATTTAGAACGAACGACAGAAGCAAAAGAGAAGTTAGATACTTTTAACAGGGAAGCTGATAATTTTTTAGGGGAAATTAATGTAGCAGATTTATATGTTGAGTTGAATTGCTATAAAGAAGCAATTGAATGGTTCGAAAAGGGATATAAAGAATGCTGGAAAAGTCCTAATTGGATTGGTAGATTTGTGTATGCTCTATATAAAACGAATAATTTCTCCCGTATAAATGAAGTTATACGGGAATCTATCGAAGCGAAAACAGCAGAAATAGAAGATGTTCAGAATGAAGAAGTAGAAGAAAACTGGACAGAAAATGATAAGAAAGAGTTAATTGAGGAATATACAGAAGAGAATAATTGTTATAAAACAATGGTAGAACGTATCAAATCTGGATACGTTCCAGGATTAGAATTTGAAACGGATTTTATAGGTGGGTGCTATTTGTTTGGTTGTAAAAGACATAATCACCTTGAATATGAAAAATAAAAAGATTCGACTGTCAAAGATGATGGTCGAATCTTTTTCGTTATAGGTCGCTTGTATTACATAGGTGTATATCCTCTTTAGAGGCCACTTTTTTTATATTTAAAATATGTAGTGAAATAAAACCAATAAGTCCTATTCCGCCAAAAATAAGCCATGGTGTATACATTCCGCTTAAGTTGGATGTAAAAGATGTACCGGTATAATTACCAATGATAAAACCAAATGCGAGTGATAGTTGATAAAATCCGAAGAAAGTGGCTGTATATGATTCATTACTGTAATTTGCAATAGTGATATCAGCGTTAGGTAATACGAGTGTTTCACCGATTGTAAATAAAATTACACAAATAAAGAGCCAATATGGGTGTTGAAATAAAGGAATGAGTAAAAAGGAAATACTCATTAATAAAACACCGTATTTAATAATTGAAAGTGTGTTGTATTTGTGGAATAATTTTCGGAATAATACCATAAATATGACGCCTGTTATCGCATTTATCGTAATAACGAGTGTAGCAAGTTGATTGCTACTACTAATGTTTTTCATATGAAGTGGAAGTGCGACAGTAAGTTGAGTAAACATAATATAGAAGAAAATCATGATAAAGGAAAACAGAAGGAAAGACTTGTTTTGTAAGATGGCCTGTATTCCTAATGTAATAGACGTGTTTTCAGTAGTGACTTGGAAGTGATTTTTAAGTAAGTAAAAGATAAAAGCGAATAACAGCATAAGTGATCCTGTTAGAGAGAAGGCATAGATTGGATCAAGTAAGAGTAAGAACCCTCCTGCAATTGGTCCGATTATTGCACCGCAATTAAAGCTAAGGTTTAAATATGTAAATAAATTTTTTCTCAAATGAGCTGGTTGTGAACCGAATATGGCGCGCGCAGCAGGTTCGTAAAATGCAGTTCCGAAGCCAATAAGTGCAGAAGAAATAGAAATTGTATAGAAATCAGAGCATATTCCTAAAGCGATAAATCCGATTCCTCTCAAAAATAAACCGGCTATCATCATAATGATATAGCCTATTTTGTCAGCAATTAACCCTGAGAATAATGGGATAACTCGTGATGTAATTGTCATAACCGTCAACACTGTTCCTACTTGGACAGCAGAAAAATGAAGAAAGGTTAATAGATAAATAGCTAAAAATGCGTATACTGCAAAATACCCAAAAGACATAAAAAATGAAGAAATAAGCATGAAACGTATCGGTGTTGAGAAACTTTTCATAGAAATCCTCCTAATTATGTAACCAGTAAAATCATTTGATGGTTAACTATTTTATACTATAATTATACATAAAGTCAGAAAAAAGTAAATTTTAAGAAGAAGGTGGATCGAATTGAATCAAAACGCTCCAAATGAACTAGAATATATTCGGGAATTTTTAAATACATGGAGAATACCAAACGATACGAGAGAGCCAATTGATTTGCTGCAAACAGAAGAAGACATAAAGCTTTTTATGAAAGAATATTTTGATGAAGAGTTTCCATTTCATACGATAGAGGAATTAAGAGGTTTTCGAGAAGATATTCGGATGACAATTGAAGGCGAAGGATCATTGCAAAAATGGTTAGAGAAATACCCATTTCATGTACATATAAAGGATGATATGAAAGGTATTACATATGAACCGGTATATGAAGAGAATGTGTATACAAAAGTGTTAAGTATTGTGTTAATGTCAATTCAAGAAAATGTATGGGGAAGGTTAAAAGCATGTCCAGATTGTCGCTGGGTATTTTATGATCATTCGCGAAATGGAAGTAAAAGATGGTGCGGTATGTATGCTGGAGAAGAAGGAGGAAGAGCATGCGGTACGATTGCGAAAGTGAAAAACTACCGGGCGAAGAGAAAAGGGCGATCTGGTTATGATATGTAATTAATATTAGAGAAAGAAAAATGGATGGGGGAATGTAGAATATGAAAGGTACGCAAATGTTAGCTTTAAATAAAAAGTGTTGGGAGACAGTTGCACCTTATTTCTTTCAAGTGGATTGTTTACCTAAATATGGTCCGTATACGGCGTCTGAAGATGAGATTCGTTTGTTCGATTCAATCAGAAAGAAAAAGGTTCTTGATATTGGCTGTGGAAGTGGGCATTCGTTGCAATATATGGCGGAACAAGGGGCAGAGGAATTATGGGGGCTTGATCTTTCGAGTACACAAATTGAAATAGCGAATAAGACGTTAAAGGATTGGAATCCAAAGTTAGTATGCGGAGCAATGGAAGAAGAAGGCGATATTCCGAAAGGATATTTTGATATTGTATATTCCATTTATGCATTAGGTTGGACTTCGGATTTAAGAAAAACGTTGGAACTGATTTATTCATATGTAAAGCCAGGGGGAAGTTTTATTTTTAGTTGGGAGCACCCGGTATATTCAAACTTACAGTATGGTACGGAAGAAGTTGCTATAAAGTCTTCTTATCATGAGGAAACGCCCATTACGTTTGAAACATTTAAAGGAGAAAATGTACAAGCGACATTATATAAGAGAAAAATAAGTACATACATAAATGAGTTAAATAGAGTGGAATTTAAAATTGAGAGAATAGAAGAGCCTGAACCATCAAGCTCGTTTGATGGAGAACTAGCTGAGCCGTCTACGAAGTATTATTCTTTATATAAAGCTAGAATGGTGCCGACTACTTTTATTATTAAAGCTAGAAAGTAAAGTGTTTTTATAAAAGAAGCCTATGATTTCAAATAGATGAAATGATAGGCTTCTTTATTTTAAAAAAATGAGGTCAAAGGTGTACTTTTCTTATAAAAATGCATTTCATATAAAAGGTGTAATTATTTTGGGGAAGGGGGATTGTTGTGCGTCATCATAGAAAGTGCAAAAAATTTGGAGTGGCACTGCCTCTTCCGCTTATAGGAGCAACGGGTCCGACAGGTAATAGTGGTCCAATCGGTCCAACTGGAGGGCATGAAGGTCCTGTTGGTCCTACAGGGGTGACTGGACCGACGGGAGCAACTGGGCCCCAAGGTCCTCAAGGTATCAGGGGGATACAAGGTCCCCGAGGGACAACAGGAGCACAAGGAATACAAGGAGTTATTGGTGATACAGGAGAGCAAGGTATAACTGGCCCAACTGGTCTCCAAGGTGCTCAAGGATTAATCGGAAACCAAGGTCTAATTGGTGATATTGGAGTACAAGGATTAGAAGGAATACAAGGAGCTACGGGTCCTGCTGGTAGTCAAGGAATACAAGGTATACAAGGAATACAAGGGGAAATAGGTGAGCGAGGACAAACAGGGGCACAAGGAATGCAGGGAGAAAGAGGCGTAACTGGAGTCTCGGGTGTAACTGGTCCACAAGGCCCTCAAGGTGTTCAAGGAATACAAGGAGAGCAAGGGGCTATTGGTATACAAGGAGAAGACGGCTTCCAAGGTATACAAGGAATTACTGGAGAGGAAGGCCCACAAGGAGCTCAAGGAATACAAGGTGAAGTGGGTCCAACTGGTTCTACTGGAATGCAAGGTGCCCAAGGTATAAGTGGAATAAAGGGGATAACAGGTGTAATAGGTTTACAAGGACCACAAGGTGTGCAAGGAATACAAGGTATAACGGGAGCAACAGGTTTTCAAGGGATAAAGGGAATAAGAGGTATAACAGGAGCGACGGGTAGTATTGGTACTCAAGGCTCAGAAGGACCACCGGGCGGTCCGACGGGAGTGACCGGTCCAATTGGCCCTTCTAGTGGAGTGACTGGACCAGCTGGCCCACCCGGTCCACCAGGAGGTCCAACAGGTCCAACGGGTGCGACCGGTTCAACAGGCGTAAGCGGAGGGATAGGTCCAATTGGAGGGCAAGGTGTGCAAGGTATAACAGGTCCAACAGGTCATCAAGGTGTAAGGGGAGCGCAAGGTGCCCAAGGTGTAGTTGGAGCAGTTGGAGTACAAGGAGCACAAGGTCCTCAAGGTAACCAAGGT
>NZ_JAKUEU010000037.1:0-48919 GCF_022663075.1 Bacillus cereus group sp. BfR-BA-01441 | reverse complement strand
AATGAATAATGCAGTTGATCAGTCCAATGCAGGTATGCAAAAAATGATTCAAGGTGTTAACCAAGCGAATTCAGGTTTGCAAGGAATGAACAATGCAGTTGACCAGGCCAATAAAGGCATGCAACAAATGCTAAATGCCACAAATAAAATGCAAAAAGGATTAGAAAAGACGATTAGTGGTGTAGACGTATCCGTTAAAGAAATTAATAGTATATTTGACGCACCTAAGAAAGCGCCACAGTCAGATTTAAAAACAATTCATTTGGATTTTGATTTCTCTAATATCGTACCTACAAGTTCACCAGAAGAAAAATTACGTCAGCAACAGCGTGATGAAGCAATGTCTAATATACTTGCTTTTATGCCAGTTACAGGTAACTTCGTCTCTCTTGCTGAATTACTTTCAGGTAAAAATTTAAATAGTGATGCTGATTTACAAGCGTCTGATTATGCATTAAATATGCTAGCCGTACTCGGTGGTGGAGAAATTAAAGCTGGTGCAGCTTTTTTAGGTTCAATAAGTAAAGTTACCAAGAGACAGAAATTTACCAACACGAAGATAGATTTATCTTGGTTAGATAAGTTTGGTGATAAATATGCAGCACATGAAGTGACAGGTACTGTTAAAGTGGCTGGGCAAACTAAAGATATTAGTAGAAGGGTTTACCGTATGAAAAATATAGATTGGGATTACGTCGCTCCACCATCCGTTAATAAAAGCGGAAAGTCGAATCTTCAATTAGCTTTAGATGGCGGGGTACCTTTTACAAAAGATAATCACAAAATTGAGTTACATCATTTAACGCAAAAAGAACCTGGAGCAATGGTTGAAATACCAGCTAATAAACATGATGAATTCACTAAAGCATTGCATGGTTTAGTAGAATCAGGAGAAAGCTTTAGAAACGACAAAGAGCTATATAAACAGTATAATAATTTTAGAAATAACTATTGGAAAATGAGAGCAAAAGAACATTTAGAAGGGAAATAAATAGATGAATGACAAGATTATTTCAATCATTTCCACATATGAAAAAGATGACGATTTTATGGGAGGGGTAAATGAAGATACAATTCGAGAAGCAGCTCAAATGCTAAACATTAATTTCCCAAACAGTTATCATTGGTTTTTAAAACAGTATGGTAGCGGCGGACTGGATGGTATGGATATCCATGGTTGTGAGACAACAGCTGAGGATTCTTCCGTTGTTTACCACACCAAGTTATATAGAGAAACATATAACCTTCCTGAACAATACATTGTTTTAAATGATATCGATGGTACTGTGACATGTTTAGATACCAATCAAATGAAAGATGGCGAGTGCCCTGTTGTCTTTTGGAGTCGTTTTTCAAAGGAACTGTATGCCATTACTTATGAAAACTTCAGCGAATATCTATTAGATTCTTTACAAGAATCTGTAGATAATTTGTATGATGAGGATTAATTGATTATAGAATACTGAGAATCATATTTTATGTAATAATATATATTTATAGGTTTCATATGATTTTATTGTTTTGATTTACAAAGAAAAAGCCGATTATCTCTAAACTTAGAGGAAACGGCTTTTTTTCTATGAAAATTTGCTTAGCGTACGCTAAGGAATTATTCGGTGTCTTTTTTTAATATATCAATTAATAAAATGAGCTATATAAATAATTTGTTATACTTCCGTGTACCCTAGCTGATATAATGTATAAGGCAATTATTGGTTAATGAATAGCGTACATATATTAGGGAGGTACATAAGTCATGGAGTTAATAGTTTCTTCATTTGTATTAGTGGTAGTATTCTTTATTCTTTCGATAGTTTTAAGTGGTAAAGGTCAGCGAATAGCAAAAGAAGTTTTAAAAGAGCTTATTAATGGTCCTGAGGGGAAAATGTTGGTAGGTTTTTTTGGAACTTTAGCAGTTATAGGAGTAATTTTTGTCATTTGGCTTTTATTGAACTAAGCATTCCGGTTACTCAGGCTGATACAAGGTGCAAGAAAATTACTGGATAATTAAAGGTACATATATATTAGGAGGTACATAAGCCATGTTAGAGGTAGTTTCGTCATTGTGCTTACTAATTCTCTATTCCATTGTTTATCTCTTTTCAAGTGGAGAAACTAAGCAAATAGCAAAAAAAAATTTAAAAGAAATTCTTAATAGTCCTGATGGAATAATAATATTAGTCTTTGCTGCGGCACTTTTAATCGGGGGGATATATTTATTATCATTATGATTTCAGATATCTTAGCTTAAAACGTATAAGAAAATTAATAGCGTGCATTAGGGAGGTACATAAGTAATGATAGATATAATATTCTCATTCTTCTTAGTGGTTACTTATTTCATTATTTATCTCTTTTCAAGTGGAGAAAAGAAACAACAAGCAAAAGAAAATCTAAAAGAAGTTATTACAGGTGCGGATGGTAAACTCCTATTAGTTACTGTTATGGGAATTCTAATCATGGTAATCTGGTTATATTTTTATGGTTTAGGTTTATGAATATAAACTAAAATTATATCCAAGTATACGAGATAATGGTTCACCTGGGAAGTATGCGTATTATGGTGGAGAATAGGACACTGGTGGTCTTTTTGGAGAAGCTAAATGTGTTATGAAACTGATGAATCGGATAATAGGTAGTATATAAAGGTCTTATCTTTTTATAGGAAGATAAGGCTTTTTTATGCATAAAGAAAAGACACCCTAAGGTGCCTTCCTCCGACTTGAACCATCTTAATTTTAATAATATGTATTGGACGCCAATCCAAATATTATCTTACCATGTTTAGTTGCTTCATACATTGAGAAATGTTGATCAAATCTATATTGTATTATAGATATCTACGTTTGAATTCCTCAGTGAATTTAATAAAATCATCAATTAGTTTATTACAATGTGCATCTAAATCTTCAATTTTCTTTCTTTCATGAGTGAATATTTCGTCCCCTTGTATAATGTCATTATTAAAGTCTATTGAAAGTTCGATATACTCTTTTGATACATCAGCAAATCCGTCTGCTCTATATGGTTGATGTTGATACTGTTGATATGATTGAAAATGTTGTGTCGGTAAACTATAAGGATGAAGATATAGATCTGGTGGTGGATCTGGTTGTGGAATATGCCACCACCACGACGGTACTTCAGGTATCCAAGGTTTAGGTATGGTGATTAACATAGGACTCGATCTATAAAAATATCCATTCAAGTTCGTTCTTCCTAACATAAATTTGATATTTATTTGATGTATTATATCTATTTGGAAACATTATGGATATTTGTCCTTTTAGAATTGGGGGAACATCTAAAAGGGGTAGCACGCACATTTTAACTTTTTTATACGCTAAGGGATTCTCAAAACTCAATAACACGATTTGAATTAAGTTTTTGATTTAAGGATGAGTTTTGAGACACTATTTAGGCTCTTTTCAGCACCTTTTACATTGGAACGCACTTGTCTCAAATACATACGTTTTTGAGATCAGATGATTCTCTTAGAGTAGTAAAATCAACGTTTTTTCATGTTGAATTTTGCTTAGCGTATATTTTCGTTAAAATGTTGGTGATACGCCATATAGAACGGTTAAAAATTTGAATTATACTATGCCAAGACCGATTCCTTTCGATGATATAAATGATTCTATGTTTAAAAAAGAAATTGCAGCAGGATATAATGAGGGACCTTTCCATTACTCAGCTGATCATCTCTTTAAACCAAAACGAATCGTAACTCGAGCAGAGCTTGCTCAAACTTTCAAAAACGCCTTTTGGTTAAGCAAGAAATTTGATCACCAATTTGATGATATGCAAGGACACTGGGCAAATGAAGCTGTACAAATATTATATAGTAACGCTTTTACTAGTGTTGTAGGGAATAATAATTTTAATCCAAACGGTACAGTAACGCGTGAACAATTAGCAGCATTTTCATATAGAGCTATTCCAATATCAAACAGAACCCTACGAGATAATGCCAAGTAAAAAACGATTAAAAGACTGACTCTTCTGAGTCGTTTTTTTATTTGCAGGAATTAAAAAAATGCTATGGAATACTCTCACTAGGAGGTGTTGTGACGTTATGACGGACGAAATTGTTTATTCTGCGAGTGAAGTATACAAGCGATTAGGAATTTTCGATAGCACCCTTAGAAAGTACATGGAAGTATTACAACGAGAGAAATTCATCGTAAAGAAAGATAACCGTAGCAGACGCCAATACACAGACAATGACATTATGGTGATCGAGAAATTAATTGAACTGAGTAAGCATGACGGTATGACGCTAGAAAAGGCAGCGAAGATGATTGCGCAGCAAATAGAGAAAGTTAATCCGGATCTAATTAAAGAAGAGATTGAGGAAACGGACTTAGTGCCATTCCACATTAAACAACAATTACAGGAACAGTACAGCGTTATGGCGCAAGAAATGAATCAGAGTATGTTAGCAATGGAGAGACGATTAAGCGAGCAGGCAAAGCAATGAGGAAAGCAAAGCGAGCGTAGAAGCGCATAATGAACGAGTGAAAAAACGATTGGAAGCGCGAGATGATACGCTTCGTGAGATGCAGGAAACGAAGAGAATAATGCAGGAATTTCGAGATGAGGTTGCTGCAGCGAAAGAGAAGAAAAAACGTGGTGGAAGTTCTGGTAATAAAATATATAAGTAAGTAGAAAAGTAAGAAAGGAATGCTTTTCTACTTACTTATAATTCCTAAGGTCCTCTCACCAAGTTACCAGTAGCTTGTCAGAGTTTTAGCGAATATATATATGTAATTCAACTAAAGAAAATAGAATAAAAAAGCCACCGGCAAATGTTAAAAATATTAAGGAAAAAATTAAATTTGAAATTAATAATATCTTTATGCATTTCTCTTTACGTAAGGACCTAATTGAAAAAGTAACACCGATAGTTAGTGGAGTGATAAACGCAAAAAATATATAAGTAAGATCACGAATAGTATCTTCTGTGGAAAATCTTCCAGGGACGGGATAAATAAGTTCATACATATAAGCATTATAAATATATAAAGCTATGCAAAATATAATATTTGCGCCAATTGCGATACATGAATTTTTTAACACTTTCATCTGTCTACTCCTTTAAGTAAGTCATTCCTGATATTACAACAAATAAAAAAAATTTACATCTTAATATTATGTCGAATACAAATAAAAAAAGGTTCCTTCGAGATATATGCAATTTGGGATTATAGATTTTATTGTAGTTCTATTATCAAATTCCGTTATAAAAAAAGCCGTGGTGGAAGTTCTGGTGAGAACAAGTAGGTTCCCTTGTGGGAGTAGGGTTCCTCTTTGTCTTTGCTACGGATAATGATGCGCTTTGTTAAACCCAATTTAAATAAAACATTAGGAGGAATGTACTTATGTCTAACGAAGTTTTGCCTTTCACAGTAAGACTAGCTGCTCCAGAAGATTTTTCGGATATATCAAATATAAACAAGCAAGTTCAACAGTTGCATATAGAGGGAAGGCCAGATATTTACTCTGATACTTCAGCTTCTTTGGATCACAATGCATACGAAAAGTGGCTTAATAATAAAACCATAGAGATATTTGTAGTAGAGGACAATAATAAAGCGATTCTTGCTTACATAATTTTAGATATTAAAGAACCATCCGAAAATCCAAAGTTAGTTGAGCGAAAAGTACTCTTTATCCGCAATATTGGTGTAAGCGAAATATGTCAAGGAACAGGAATAGGAAAAATATTAGTACAAAAAACATTTGAGTATGCTAAAGAAATACAAGCAACAAGTGTAGAATTAAATGTTTTAGAATTTAACAAAAAAGCTATACAATTCTATGAAAAACTTGGATTTAAAACACAGAGTCGGCAATTGGAATTTGTATTACATGATGTTTAAAAATATTTCCTATACTGATAATCGTGTAAATGAGCTAGTGGAGAAACCATTGGAAGTACGGGATGAGACGCTTATGAAAAACACTACGTGAGATGCAGGAATATCGGGATGACGTTGCTGCGGCGAAAGAGAAGAGAAAGCCGTGGTGGAAGATCTGGTAATGAAAAATCTCTAAGTAAGTAGAAAAGTAAGAAAGGCACGCTTTTCTACTTACTAATATTTTTTATAGAAGTAATTTTGAAGAAAAAAAGAAAAGTTTTTATATTTATTATTTTATATATTAATATAGTTAGTTTATCAAATTAAAATAAAGAAAGGAGCGCTTATTTTGTCTAAAGTTTTAGGACTTTTTAAGAAAGTAATACTTGGTGTAAATACTCAATATCTTGTGAAATCATATTTTATTTCAATTTCTATAACTGCTTTGTTTATTTACATGGAAGTAACGAGGTATAGTGGTGCGGATGTTAATGTTATTGCGGAAGTATCTAGTAGGACTACTCCATCAATCGGTGCAATTTTATATTGTTTATTAGCTTGTGTTTTATTCCCTTTTGCAACGATTGTATGGGATGATCTTATTACTACTATAACGAGTGGCAATATTCTTATTCTGCCATTACCTTTTATGTTAATTTGGAAAATATTCAAAGTGCTTGTTTTATATGGATTTGGTCCATTCGTTGCGCCTATTGGCATGATTTATATTTATTTTGGCAATGGCTACCATAGAAGATAAATAAGAGTGGATTCCTTATGAGAGGAGTGATCCGCTTTTTTCTTACTATCAATAATGTTGTGTTATGTTAACTTTATATGAATATCCTATACATCTAAAGTTACAAAAAATTGAACTTATTAATGATACAATTAGGATAATGGGGGAATATTATGGGATATTTTAATCAGTTTTATGTAATACTGTATTTTATAAGCGGCATTGCTGTATTCTCATTCTTCAATTCTGATTCACCAAAAACTAAGGATAAAAATCTAACATTCATAATGGTCAGCTTAGGGGCAAATCTATGCACAATTCCAGTAGCTTTATTTATAGGTGTGATGGCAACAGACTCTCCATATAGTACTGTACTTGATTTTTGGGGAGGATTTCTCTTTATTCAGGGAATACCGCTCCTTCTCCTACTTGTAGCTTTAATATGGTGGTTTATCCAAAAGGTAAAAGGAAAAATCGGCACATAGAATTTTAAAATGTCTTCCGCTAACGATGGCGGTTTTAATAAGAGAGAACAGAAAAAGAAGTATCCTTAATGAAAAACAGGGATACTTTTTTTTCTTTATTTATTTTCTAATGTCTCATAGAGACGTATATACATGTCTTTATATGCTTTAGAATGTCGGTTTGACTAGTTGAGAATTTACATAATGTTCAACTAGCATGTCAATGATGTTTTATCCATACCTTCTTGTTCCTGTATAAATGGTTTAAGAGGTAGCACGCACATTTTAACTTTTTTATACGCTAAGGGATTCTCAAAACTCAATAACACGATTTGAATTGAGTTTTTGATTTAAAGATGAGTTTTGAGACACTATTTAGGCTCTTTTCAGCATCTTTTACATTGGAACGCACTTGTCTCAAATACATACGTTTTTGAGATTAGATGATTCTCTTAGAGTAGTAAAATCAACGTTTTTTCATGTTGAATTTTACTTAGCGTATATTTTTGTTAAAATGTTGGTGAAGTAAATGTGCTAAGAGTTGCTGTAGAAACTGTACAGTCTGGGAATTAAAACGTTGATTGAGTCCTTCCTTCTGGACTCATAGAAATACCTGTGTTAGCTTCTAATCGACTACATAGTTGTGTCAATGAAGTATTTGCTATGTTTTCACTTAACCAAATACAAAGAGCTACTAAATCTTGTGCAAGATATTTACTTTTTCGTTTCACAAATCCTATCTTTCTAGCTGATTGCTCCAAAACATGTGGTGACATATATCGTTGCAACTCTTCAGAAAACAATTTTAGTTTATCAGAAGTCGATAATTCCATATCAAAACGCCATCCTTTCTGTATATTTCTACAAAAGAGTAGCATTTTTTAATTATATGGATACAATTTTTTTTAGTTTGATGGTGATAACGTAGGACTTCTACTACAAAAGTAGTAGGTTTTTATTTGAAGTTCATCCTTATGATTGATTTGTCTTGTTGTTTCTTTTGATAAAATAGTAATTAGATATATTGAACTTACAGGTGTATTACAATGATTACACTAGTCGAATTCGCCATATAAAACCTCAAAGTGGGTTCAAGAAACAGGTCCCAATAGAGAGAAGGCCATGAAGGGGATAGTCATTGAATATCCATTTTATTTCAAAACAGATATTGAATACAAATGATAAAGGCTATATAAAGGTTAATTGGGAGGATTAATATGAAAGTTTTCGATTTATCTAAAACGGTTATTAATCAATCAAAGAATGATCTTATTTATAAAACAGAAGATGAAAAGTATTGGGTGTATGAAGTTATTTTTCGATCAAAGGAAGGTATACCACCTCATAGTCATCCGTTTGGAGAAGACTGTGCCGTTGTATTGTCAGGTCATTTAGACTATTACGTTTCTAATAAGAAAACAATACGGGCATCTAAAGGAGAAATTGTATTTGGATGGAAAAATCATATTCATGGTTACATAAATAACGAAATTGAACCATTACACCTATTAATTCTCGTTACGCCGAACAAAATCGGATTAGAGTATTTACCCGATGATGATCCGAAAATCATTCATGTATCTGAAGAAAAACGACTAATAAAGCAGCTCGAATATCGAGTAGCAAGTTCTCCATTTTCTTCTTTTGAAAAAATAATAGTAGATGGAACATATTCTGAAGCATGCAGTGGGAAAGAAATTGTAGCTTTTATTCATTGTGAAGATAAAAAAGTATACATATTTGAGAATGAGTATACCGAGATAACTACCACAAATCCTACAGTGTTTATCAAGTATAGTGCTAAAATTTAAGCATAGACATCTCCACATCAACATCAACTTAAAAATTTAATAGTGTCCCCAGAACGAAACTTTGTGTTACTTTATAACAAAAAAATTGTACATTTTCATTTGAAGATGTCAATTTTCTCGTTTTGAGGTATTTGCTTTTCTTAGTTTGATGGGCATGTGGCGGCACCCCTATATACAGAATTCACTAGTAAGATATACTCTTGTTAGAAATGCGACAAGAGTGGGAGTGAGGCTATATCATACCTTACATGATCTCTGGTGTACTTAATGAACATCCACGTGTCGCCATGGCTTACCGTGATAGCGTCGATCGTGACAAATTCGTAGATTTTTATGACAAGGTAACATTACCCGAAGTCACTCTGGCTCCAGCATCGAAATAGGTTAGATTGCTAAAGGTACCTCTATTGTTTCTCGTAGACGAAGCATACACTTCTCAAACATGCCCTTGTTGCCAAAGAAGAAAGAAAGTGCGGACACGTAACTACGTTTGTGTGTGCGGCTACGAAGAACACTGGGACATTCACGGTGCCCGCAACATTTTGGCAAAAGAACTGTACGGAAAGATGTGTCATATCCCGGAAGAAACGAAGAGAAAGTATTTGTGGATTGCGTAAGCAAAAAGTAGTAGACGGTGTGTTCCCACCCTTCTGCATGTGCAGAAGTTGCTTAGTCAAATGAAGAAAAGGAGTCCCTGCATAGGTGCAGAGAGGAGATGGAAAATCCGCTTCTCATGGGACCTTGTCTTTGTTGATGCTAAGAAATCCCCACTTCAAGCGGAAGCGAGTAAGTGGGGGAGGTTCATAGTGAATTATCTTTGTACTTAAATCACTTAATCTCTAAAATCATTGCTAGATCGATTGCATAATTCGTGCGAGTTCTTTTTCTAAAGCAGCGGGCTCGTTTGCATAATTGTAAATCCCTAAAAACTTCTCTATAGCCTCTGGATGGGAACTGATTAGCTTGTTGACAGCATCCTGTTGTTCAGATATGCGTTCATTCTTCGAAATTTGGCATCCCATGTGAAACCGAACCATAAACTCATCTTCTATTGCCTTTTGATATTCTTCAGACATTTGATTTGATTGATCGGATTGTCCCTTATATTTTGATAGAATATTGGATAATATACGTGCTCCACATATAGCATCATGGATACCCTGCGCCATGCCAGGATCTTTAAAACAAACTGCATCTCCAACCAACGCCCATCCTTTTCCCATTCCTTTATACCAGTAATTATCATATCCGAGAATGCCTTTGACCGGTTCTACTAGTTCTGCATTTTTCAAGCGCGCCCCAATTGTTGTATTCGGAAAGTTATCTGTAAAGAAATTGCGTAGACAGCTTTCCGGATTTAATTTCAACCGTTCTATCAATTCCTTATTTTCTAATGGGAAAATGCCGACAATTACATATAAATCATCATTCGTCGGAAAGAGAATGGCTGTGTTATCTTTTATCTTGTATACTTCAAATTTAGGGACATTATCGTGGCGAAATCCAGAGAAATACCCGAAATAGATGCCGACTGTTGCCGGAATACTTATTTTGAGTTCACTTTTTACCAGTTTGCGAATAATAGAGGATCGGCCGTCTGCCCCGACTACCAGGCGAGCTAAAAATTCTTGTTTCTCGTTGTCGCCGTCTAAACCTTTCACGCCTATCACTGTTTCGTCATCACGGATGACATCCGTCACACGAAATCCTTCTAAAACAGTTACATTCATTTGGGATTTGGCTTGTTCAAGTAGAATATGATCGAGATAAGTTCTTCTAATACAATAACAACTTTCCTCTCCGTAAACCTCAGGGATGAGACCTTCTATCACGGTATCCTCAAATTGAAATTTAATATCCCGTACCGGCGGTGCTTTTGTTTCCAATAACTTGTCCAGGACACCAGTTTCTCGAAGAAGAGCGACAGTATTATTGAAAAAGGTATGGGTTGATAATGTGTCCCTTGGAAAATTCGCTCGGTCCACTAACAACACATGGAAACCTGCCTTAGCAAGATAAATTGCCAGGGTAGAGCCGGCACATCTAGCACCGGTAATGATGACATCATACGTCTTATTCATCGTATCACTCCATTTTCAAGTATAATTATTAACTTGCTTATCCATTAGCAGGGTTCTAAAGTTAATGCCCCTACGAGTTAAAGTAATGGGGAAAATTGATAAGAATGCACTACATACATAAAGTATGGAAGCTAAAACGAAATAAGTACAGAAAATTCTCACCTGCTATACAATTAAAAAGAATTTGTGGTAAAAATCGGAATGATAATTTAAGTATTAAATAAAGGTCCGTTTACTTGTCTCGTGAAGAGTTAATAGATGTATATTCACAAAAATGGTTGTTAAAACATCGACTCCAAACTCCTTGTATAAAGTTTTGGAAATCAAGTCCATTTGCTATGTTAAATGCGCTATAATTTTGGGGTAGTCGTCCTTATCATATGTTGAATGAATTATATCCAAATCGTTTTAAAGAGTGGGAATTAAAAAAACGCCTACAGGATTCTGGACAAAAGAGAAGGGACTCGAAGCATTACGTTGGACAATTGAAGAAAAAGAAAAATTAACAAAAGTTGATTACAAATATATAGTAAAAGATGGTTAAGGGAACAAGGATTATCTACACCTTTACAAAGGTTTTGGAGAGGAAATATAAATTTAATGTAGCAAGATTTATATAAGGTTCCGTTACCCAAATGACATAAATCCTATACTAGGGGTCACTGTACATGCCCATCAATTTGAGATTATAAACAAACTGAACTTTCGTTTAGCTGGATTAAAACATTCTTAAAAATGCGCATACCAAATAAGCCCTAACGGGTTTCACTTTTTTAATTATGCAATTTTCATTTGTTTTCTCAATCCATTATACTCATAGACAACTCCCATAATATCAAATACAGTCTTCTTCTCATATCTGTGAGATTTTCGTCCATTCTTTTGTAGAAGATGAAACAGGCGGATTAAAATCTTTGTTATTTCTTGGGTGTTTTGCTGTGTGGCTTGATAAAGAATGTATAGATGGTCTTGAATCATTCCAATGGCTTTATATTCGCTTAATTCTCTTTTCTTCTTTTGTAAAATTAATTGTCGCATCTTAAACATAGTAGAAGAACATAGAAAAATAGCGATAAGTTTTCCGTAAATGTGGCATTCTAATCGCTCTCGTTTGATATTGTGCCAATCATGGATTTGAAATAAGGATTTCCAAGTTTTAAAGATAATTTCAATCTGCCAGCGAAGGGAATAAAAATCATGTATTTGTTCCATCGGAACCCATTCCAAAGGTGTATTGGTAACATAAATGTTCATACCAGCTAATCGTTTGCTTTTCTCTGAGTACGTAATACCCTTTTTATTTTCCGTATACACTTGTTTTTTCTTACGTTCTCGAAGTTGTTTTTCAGTTAAACGATATATAATAACTCGTGTAAATAGTTTTTTATCCTTTCCAATATAAGCATCTGTTATTTCATAGACCTGTCCTGGTTTTAAGGTATTCATAATGTGTTCTAAATCAACTTTGATGTACTGAGACTGTTTTTTTACTGTCCCATTTCGAAAGTATTCAGGAAACTCATTTTTGATATATACCATATTATTTAGTTTAAGCCGCGATATATAATACACGCCACGTTGGTCTATTTGATCTAAATCGTCCAGTGAATAATAGCCTAAATCCCGAATACATAGATCGCCAGGTCGTAAGGTCGCTAAACATTCTGTTCCAAAGGTCTTATCATTATTCTTCGCCGGTCCAACTTGAAAATTTAAAAACTGTCCGCTATGTAAATCATATTCTAATTGAATCTTTATACCCGCTGTTTGTGCACAACCCCTGACCCAGGATACACACTAGTTAAATGTTTTGTCACTTGAAAAATCGTTGCATCTAAAATACGAATCCGTTGAAAATAGGTAATTGAAGAGCTTGGAATCACTGATGTTTCACAAATTCTATTTTTTAATAATATGGAGAAAATATGTTTTTAAAAGCAAACAGCCTTCTTATTGAAACGTTTATTTAGTCCTTCTGGACTCATAAGAGTTCCTGTAACAGCATGAAGTTGACTACATACACAATCGCACTAAAGAATCACTCGCTACCCGTTGACTTATCCAGACACAGATAGTAGCTAAATCACGACCTGAAAACTTACACTTTCGTTGTACAAAGTCTAGTTCTCTAGCAAGCTTCTCTAAAAATGAAGGACTAAGATGTGGATATAATTCTTCAGCAAATAATTGTAGTTCACTTTGAATCGGGAGATTCATAAAAAACGTCATCCTTTCTAATCTAGCTTGTTTAGAAAGAATAACGTTTTTTATACCTTAGGATAGTGAAAACTTCGAGTTTTTCTTACAAATATCGTGAATTCATTTCGAATTAGCGAATTTTTCTGTTAATTAAAAGGGACAAACTTGGATATATATGCCAATATCAGGGGGGGTGTAAAGAAAACTGAAAAAATGGAGGCAATTATGAAAACTTTCATATATATGGTGAGACACGGGGATTCACCGAAATTTGGAAAAGAAGAGACAAGAGGATTAACTGAAAAAGGAAAATTAGATGTTCAACGAATAACAGATGCATTACAAGGTGAGGAAATCGACGTTGTTATCTCGAGTCCATACAAACGCTCAATTCTAACTGTTCAGCAGTTAGCGAAGCAAATAGGAGAAGAAGTTATAGTATTTGAGGACTTAAAAGAGAGAATTTTTATTGCTGAAGAGGAACGAATGTCGGATAAAGAATTATTCCCTTTGATAGAAAAGTCATTCATAGATCCCAACTTCGCTTTAATGGGAGGAGAGTCGAATGTCGACTGTCAGAAATGTGCTATAAAAGTTTTAAAAGAATTATAAAACACCTATCGAGGACAGAAAGTAGTATTAGGCACTCATGGAGCTGTAATGACTCTGATGATGGGATATTATGAAAGTAAGTATGATTTTAATTTTTTATTACAGACATCAAAACCAGATATATATAGAATGGAATTCAATGGGCAGGAATTGGTGGAAGTTAAAAGATTGTGGGAAATTTCATAGATTGACTTTATTCATCCATAGCTTACCTAAATGACGTGTATTATAAGAAAAAGGGTTACTACGGTAACCCTTTTTCTTATGACATTGACGGGGATTGAGTTTAACAATATAAAAATTCGGTTTCTTAGCGTACAAAACTCACGTTTTGTTCTTGCTATCCCGAGGTGAAATGGGAGGGAATGTTTTTGGGCAGGATATTTTTAAAGTTATTTTTTAAATCAATCCTATTTGTTTTCTTATGTGGTATTGTTGTTTTTTCTATATTTCAGATTATTTTTGTCTGGAGTGTTTCGACAGGATTAGGAAGAGATGATATAGTCGGGTTTTCTGATAATAAATATGTAATCGGTCGTCCACCTGTTAGCTATAATTTATATAAAAAAGATAGTGGGGAAACTATATTAGATAATGTTATTGGTTATAAAAAAGGAAAAACTAAAAGCTATATTCGGAATGAAATTGAGTTTGTAGTGATAAATGAGACAAAGGGTAGCTATGAATTGTATGAAATAGAAAAGGCTTCAGAAAAGGATATAGAACGGCTGAAAGAAATGAAGAAATTAGAATAAAAGAGACTATCTGAAAGATAAAAATGTCCACTAGTTATTGTTAGATCTAAAAAATGTTTTAGACTGATAACTGGGATTTATTTTATGAAAAGAATTATTATTAAAATAAAGCATTAGGGGTTCAGTACCATGCTCTCAAGCTAATATTTTGAGGAACTATCAACTTAAGAATTTTATAACACCCCAAAACAAAAAATTGTACATTTTCACATGAAGATGTCAATTTTCTCGTTTTGGAGGTATTTGTATTTCTTAGCTTGATAGCGATGTGGTGCTATCCCAATATGAATAATCGGGGGATATTACTTGTATCATGCAAGTAATTTGAAATATAATGCGTATTGTACAAAGTTCAAATTGTTTACTTGTTAATTTGTAAGAAGGGAAGGATGAAATGGGCAAAAAAGAGAAAGATAGCATTGAGATTATTGAGCATGAAATCGTCACGCTTATGCGTAGAGCTGATTTTAAGCGAACTTTGGATGGACATAAAGACAGCTTGGATCGTTCTGGTTATTTAATATTAAAGCTTTTGGCGGCTGAGGGTCCGCTTTCAATAAGAGTGATCGCGGAGATTTTCCATTTAAATATGTCTACTGTAAGCCGACAGGTACGAACACTGGAATCAGGCGGACTAGTAAATCGAAAGCCTGAGAAATCTGATGCAAGAGTTAGTATCATCAGTATGACTGATGATGGAAAAAATAAATTAGAATCATCGAGTAAGTACAGATGCGAAAGTTATATGGAAGTATTGGCAGATTGGTCGGAGGATGAAAAAAATATTTTCGCAAGCTTATTAACTCGTTTAAATCGAGCCATTGAAAAAAGAAGAAAATTACAATAGTGATTAAACAGGGGGACTAAATATGACATCATCATTAAATATTAACTTCAATAAAACAGCTCTAGTATTAATTGATTTACAAAAAGGAATTGTAGCTATGCCTGGAGGAGATGAAGTAGTAGAAAAATCGGTAAAGCTTGTTGAACGTTTTCGTAAAAAAGGTGGATTTATCGCTTTTGTTAAGGTTGATTTTCACGATGGAAAAGATTCGCTAAAACCTGTAATAGATAACCAAACAAGTGGTAGTACGATGGAAAAGCCTAAAGACTGGGCAGTGTTGGATCCAAGATTAAATGTCATGGACAATGATTATGTGGTGACGAAGCGTCAGTGGGGAGCATTTTTTGGAACAGATTTAGATATTCAGCTTAGACGACGTGAGATAGATACCATTGTACTTTGTGGTATCGCAACAAATATCGGTGTGGAAAGTACGGCACGTGAGGCCTTTCAATATGGATACAATCAAATCCTTATTACAGATGCAATGACAACCTTTAGTCCAGAAGAGCATGATATGTCGGTGCGATATATTTTTCCTAGGATAGGTCAGCTTCGTACAACAGAGCAATTTTTAGAACAGGTGAATAAATGAAAAATTGGCAAAACAAGCGGGGCTTATTCTTAACTGCTATAGCAACTGGTACGATGCTAAACCCGTTGAATTCTTCTATGATATCACTTGCTCTCCATAGTATACAAAAAGATTTCCAGCTTTCTTTTACGACTGTTTCATGGCTTATTTCTTCCTTTTACTTAGCCAGTGCAATCGGGCAGCCAGTTACCGGAAAGCTAGGAGACCTTATCGGAAGAAAACGAATGTTTCTAATTGGTTTGGTCTTAGTAGCTGTGTCAGCATTTGGTGCACCATTAGCTCCTACTTTTTCAATATTATTGATTATGCGACTAATTCAATCAGTTGGAAGTAGTGCCGTTTATCCAGCAGGTATCGGTCTAGTTCGAATGCATATCCAAGAAAAACAAGCATCTGCTCTGGCTGTTCTTTCAATCTTCTCATCTGCAATGGCTGCACTTGGACCGACAGTCGGTGGTTTTTTAATCGTTTGGGGAGGCTGGCCATCCATCTTCTTAGTGAATTTTCCATTTATTTTCCTAAGCTTCGTACTTGGATGGTATGTCTTACCGAAGGATTCTAAAGAAAATAAAATGAAGCTGAAAGCACTGATTAAACAAATGGATATTATGGGAATCCTGCTGTTTGCTGTAGGAATGATATTATTGTTATGGTTTTTATTATCTTTTAAAACCACCCCTCATTATTTATCAGGCATTTTAGGAGTGTTATTTCTCGGTGCTTTTGTATGGAGAGAACTGAAAGCGAGTACACCGTTTATTGATATACGACTTTTTAAATCACATCCTACTTTAACATGGGTGTATTTGCAATTTATCCTGCTTAATTTATTTAATTATTGCTTGTTCTTTGGCTTGCCAACCTATTTTCAGGATGAAATGGACTTTAGTATAAAAGAAAGCGGACTACTTATGCTATTTATGTCAGGTATCAGCATTGTTTTTTCTCCGATTTCAGCTAAATGGGTGGAGAAATCTGGAGCAAGACAGCCGATTGTATTTGGATCCTTTCTTATGCTAATTGGAGCTGTTTTGTTAACGATTTTCTTTATTCACGTTCCGCTAATTATTATGTGCCTAATTCTTATGCTAATTGGTATTAGCTATGGAATTGGAAATGTCGCCTTACAGGTAGCCATGCTTGATGCATCTCCAGCTAATATAGTTGGAACGTCATCCGGACTTTTTCAAACATGCCGTTACCTTGGCTCTATATTATCTTCTGTCGTCCTGGGATTAGTTTTTGGGGAAGAAATTACCCCAGGACATTTTGAAATCCTTGGTTCAGTCATGATTGCTGTAAGTATCATAAGTGTCCTCATGAATATGAAATTCTCAAAAGCGGCTTCACTTAAAGAGTAGACCTATAAAGGTTACTCAGCTTGTAGAGAAAGATACACTTTTTTCTTCACAAGCTTTTTTATTTAGTCTTATTTCTTTTTTTTCACGATTAGAATTTCTTAATAAAAAATTGAATAAAACAGATCGCTTTCCCTTATCCTAGCCTCGCTAGGTGGATTGCGATCTATTTCATATTTTGACACGCTGCAGTGAGTAGCACTTACTCACTCGCATTGTGTAATCCCCGTAACCTGCAATAGCGTAGCCTATGCAGTTCTTTTGAATCTGCGAAGCTTCACTCGAATTTCTCTTTTCTAAATTTATAGAGCATTTTTTCCAGAAACGGATAGTCTGTTAATATGCACCTTAAGTATGCAATTACCCCTTAACTATCAAGCTAACAAGAACAAGTTATCCCAAAACAATAAATACTAGCAACCTGCACAAAATTTTCGTTTTGGAGGTATTTGTATTTTTTAGTTTGATGGAGATATTTCTGTACCCCTAGATAGGTCTAAAAATTATACAGTTTTCTTTTGTCCTCTTAATCCAGTATACTCGTAAAAACCCCAAAAAACATTCTCATATGGGTGAAGTTTTCGTTGTTTTAGCTAGAAATATGTTCATTAACTGTGTATATAAATCATGGAGGATAGTTTAAAATCTAGAACGGTGAATCGTATCACAAATAAAGGGGAGTTTTGCAGACACCATTTTAAACTGATTGTTATGCTAGAGTTGCGTTAAATTACTTTTTGGGAAAAACTTATTTTACAGATGCTTCAAGTTCATTTAGGCGAAATAATAATGGAAAACCAGCGTTATATAATCAATTAATTACGAACATGCAAGGGGGCTTGTTAGGAGTGAAAATAAGCGAACTAGCACGATTGACCAATGTCAGCATACGATCCATCCGGCATTATGAAAATAAAGGACTTCTAAACGCCGATAGGTTGGAGAACAATTACCGGGATTTCGACGAATCGGCCATAGAGCGAGTCAAAGCAATTCAATTATACTTGAAGCTTGGATTAACAGCAGATGAGATTAAAGTATTGTTCAAGAGCGAAGCGGCAAATCCTGACGAATATGAATATTGCGAAGAGATGCTGGAAACGTATGTAAAAAAGCTAAGTAATGTGAATTATCAAATCGAAGCACTTCATGGATTAAAGAGATTACTGGAGAGGCAAATCGCTTTAACGATTAGGAAAAAGAGAAATGTTTAATGTAGAAATGGTCCCGAGCATGATGAGTTGCTCCGGGGCCATTTTTGTTTGTGTTGACATTGACACTAGTGTAATCCTTTATGATTTACTTAATTTCATCTGAAAGGGGTTTTTTCATTGAAAAGTAATAGCCAAAATGAGAAAAATGGTTCTGAAACTACAAACGCGGTTGGGAACCGAAAATCAGTAACAGTCATAGGATTAGGGCCGATGGGTCAGGCGATGGCAGACGTTTTTCTGGAATACGGGTACTCGGTGACTGTGTGGAACCGGACTTCAAGTAAAGCAGAGCAGCTTGTAGCAAAAGGAGCCATCAGGGTGTCCACGGTCAACGAGGCTTTAGCTGCTAACGAGTTGGTAATCCTTAGCCTTACAGATTACAATGTGATGTACTCTATTCTTGAACCCGTCTCTGAGAACTTATTCGGTAAGGTGCTCGTTAACTTGAGTTCGGATACTCCGGAGAAAGCTCGTAAGGCGGCTAAATGGTTGGAAGACCGTGGAGCACGGCATATTACTGGAGGGGTGCAAGTTCCACCGTCAGGCATAGGTAAATCGGAATCTTACACATACTATAGTGGTGATCGAGTGGTCTTCGAGGCTCACAGGGAGACCTTGGAAGTGTTAACAAGTACTGATTACCGGGGCGAGGACCCCGGATTAGCCATGCTATACTATCAGATACAGATGGATATATTCTGGACAGCAATGCTGAGTTACCTACATGCTCTTGCAATCGCTAACGCAAACGGCATTACGGCGGAGCAATTCCTACCATACGCTTCGGCGATGATGTCGTCACTGCCGAAATTCGTAGAGTTTTATACCCCGCGTCTCGACGAGGGTGAGCACCCTGGTGACGTGGACAGACTCGCAATGGGCTTGGCGAGCGTTGAGCACGTTGTTCATACTACCCAAGAAGCCGGCATCGACACCGCTTTGCCAGCAACTGTTTTGGAAGTCTTCAGGCGCGGCATGAAGACTGGTCATGCCAGTGATAGCTTCACCAGCCTCATTGAAATCTTCAAAAATTCCGATATTCGTTCATAAAAAATAGGCCATTCCTTTCGGGATGGCCTTTAATGGGGCACGGAAACATCGCCATCAAGCTAAGGAAAAGAAGATACCCTCAAACCGAAAAAATGAGCTTTTTTATTACAAATTAGCATAAAATCTTGTTCAGGGGGTAGTTGTATTTTCTTAGCTTTATAACGATGTGACGGTACTCCTTATACACTATATAAAGAAAAAGCACCCTAAAGTGCCTTCCTCTGACTTGAACCACTTTAACTTTAATAACATCATTTTACAACTACAAATATATCTTTAATCTTTCATATAATATTTTATCATTTTTTTCAGTTAATTGCATGTAACTGAAAAAAATAGGCTATTTCTTGTAAACTCCTTTTCTCCATACCCACTCAATAGGACCATAGCGGAAATATTTACTCCAAATTTTGCTGAATATTATTTGTACAAATATAATTAAAAGTCCGAAGATACATAGTTGCCAGTAATATACGTGTGAGACATCTTTAAAGTACAACGAAAGAATGACAAGAGTTAGTATACTTTGACTAATGTAATTTGTTAAAGCATATTTACCTACGTTCATAAAGGGCTGCAGCCACTCTATATATTTTTTATTCTCACAAACTCTAAGTAGGGTACAAATATAGAATATAGCTAGCGTTTTCCCTCCAAATAGAATCCATAGTTGTATATCCTGAGAGTAATAGACATCCGTTTTTATAAAGTAGTAGATAATAGGATAGGAGAGAAGACATGAAATACATAATGAACTCCACTGTAAAAATCTAATTTGCTTTATTAATTCCGGTACCCTTTTAAAAATATTTTTCTTGCCAGACCATAAACCGATTAAAAATAACCCTATATATTCCGGAATTCCTATTAGTAGTTGATGGGATTCCTCTATCATCAGAAAGAATAGACGTGCTTTTACTTGTTGTAAATAATGTGTAAATAGATTTACATTGTGATTGGTAGTGTTGCCTGTAAACATATATTGATAGTAATTTGGTACTTCAGGAAAAGAAGAACTTGCTCGCAAAAATAGAATAATATGTAATACATAACTAACTAGTAGGAAATTACAACCAGCTATAAAAATAAGCTGAGTAGATCGCTTATAAAAGAACAATAGAATAAATCCAGCTATAGCATACGCATGTAGAATATCTCCATACCAAAGAAAGGTGAAGTGGAGTAAACCGAAGACTAGTAAGATACACAGTCTCCGACTAAACAGCCTATACATGGGATATCCTTTTGCTTTTGTATTTTTCATAAAAATGTAAAATCCTACTCCAAATAAGAATGCGAAAATAGTATAGAATTTTGCCTGTATAAACAAATCTACTAAAAAACGAATCACTTTATCTGTACCAATATAACCTGCTTGATTAAAGGGATCTAGTCCCGTCATAGTGGGTAGATTAGCAAACAGGATACATAGTATGGCTATACCTCTTATTATGTCTAACGAATGAATCCGGACGTTTTGTTGCATGTTAATTCTCCTTTCTTACAAAGAAAAACGAGCACTATACTAGCTAGCGCTCGAATTACGTCTTGCAAAGAATCCATCATAGGTAGCAGCTGAAACAGCTCCTTCTAAACGCTCAACTTCTTCACCTCTGTTATAAGCTACAACAACTGGAGTACCTGGAATGTCGAACTCTTGAAAGGCACTTTGATTTTCTGGTGTAGAGATATCAATACGATAAATAGTTCTATCATGCTTTTTTGACATACGATTGATATCTGGTGCAGCTTTTTTACAAAAATGACAGGTAGGTTGATAGTAATACGCAATGAACTCTTCATGGGATTGTATTTTTTCCTTTAATTCTTCTTTTGAAATATCTTTTATATTTTCAGGTAATCTTTTTACATCTGCAGCAGATACAATTGTTTTTTCCGGTGTTATAGTTTCTGTTTTGACTGATTCATTCTTAGTTAAAGTAAAGATCGCGATACATGCAACGCATAAAGTTGTGATAACTGTACCGATTTTGTAGACTTTTTTCATAGTAAATTCCTCCTTAAAATAAAAAAAAGGACAAACCTCGCCCGAGTTAACTGGGCGTAAGGTTTGTCCTTCACGCTACGTACAATAGAGTATAAACAATGGAAACAAATTTTCTATCTATATAATACCATAAGATTTATATAGAATGCTATAAGAATTTTAAAAGAAAAACAAAGGAACAACTTAATCATAAAATTTCATGTACCAGATTACATATTAAAAACAATAAACAACATAACAAGGGGATTCTCTGTGGTGTATCCAGCTGATAGGGACACTATCCCTCTCCAATAAGCATAAAATCATTCAACAAACACATCTCAAAAAGTGTGTGTACTTATGAAGTGTGTCTTAAGTACATTTTGATACCTTTTGAAGTTGTTTACGCTGCAAAGAATATACTATATGGGGTACGGAAACGATTATCGGTATGAGGGGCCACTCTGGGATTTAATCACAAATCAAAAAAGAACTTTATTCAAGAATTTTGATAAGTGCTATTGGTAGGGGAAATATGCAATTATGCATATTTATATTTTTTTATTTTAATAACAATGAAACCTAATATATAATTGAAAGGTTTTTTACGAATTGATAAGGAGATGCGAGTTTGAAGAAAATCAAAGGACTTATATTATCATTATTTTAATTATTTTCTACCTATGCACCAATGTTTACAGAGGAAGTCGAAGTTTTAAATCAAATAGGTCGCGTCAAAGAGAAAGGAGACTGGTATTATTATGGATCTTGTCAACATAATGCGAATTTTATACTAAGGGATTTTCAAATTAAAAAAATTAGTTTTTCTGTATATTAAGAAGGTTCTATAAACGGACTGCTACATTAAAAAAATGAAACATCTTATGAATTAATTATTGTTTAGACAGAATGACTTAGGTTGTCCTTATGCGAAATATCAGTATGAATAGAAATTTGATAATCATATAAAATGCCGTAAATGAGGGATAAAATAAGTGCTGATTTTGCAATGATATTTTTAACAATTGAATAGGAGCTATTATGAATACAATTAAGAGATTATTTTTAAGTTTTATGGTATGTATTTTATTATTCAGTACAGTAGGAACAGCGTATGCAGAAGAAAATGGTCAAGTGAATTCATCATCTTTTATTGACGTCCCTAAAACTCACTGGGCGTATAAAGAAATGATGTATATGGCGGAAAATAAGATTATAACAGGATACGGAAATGGGTATTTCGGTGCAGCCGATCCTATTATTCGCGAACATCTTGCTGCTTTCTTGTATCGGTATTTAAAACCGCAAGATAGTACAAATAATCCATTTGTTGATATTGGTGACAGCAATTTCAAAAAGGAAATCTTGGCACTTACTGCACGGGGTGTATTTAGCGTAAATGCAGAGAAACAATTCAACCCCAAAAATAATATGACACGCGCTGAAATGGCTGCAGTGCTTGTTAGAACATTCGATTTAAAACCGCAAGGGAATTTTGAATTTACGGATATGAAAGGTCACTGGGCCAACGAATATGTCAAAATATTAGCTGGGAATAAAATAACAAATGGTACAGGGGACGGCAATTTTAACCCAAATGGCATTGTTACTAGAGAGCAATTTTCTATGTTCTTATATAGGACGATTATGAAAGTAACAGATATGCAAAATGATGAATCAGTTGGTTGGGTGAAGGAGAAAGAGAATTGGTACTATTACAACAAAGATGGTAGTAAGCAAAGAGATAACATTACGTTAGATGGAATAGAGTACTCCTTTTTTAAAGATGGAAGGCTATTCCAAGGGAGAAAGCAGGTAGGAAAAGATACTTTATATTATAGTGAACCTGGTAAACTAAAGACTGGCTGGAGTTTTTCTGCAACTTCATGGAGCTATTTAAAAGATGGGAAGTATGTGACAGGAACATTTACCTATCAAGGAAAACCATTTGAAATTAATAAGTATGGGGATATGGAAAAGGGATGGATTACTCTACGTTCTGCTGTTAAAAGAATCTATCCAAAGCCAGAAACAAAATTTTTATTGAAATCTAAACCTGTAAAGGATGGAGATGTTTTAGAAGTTATCTCAAAACAAGGTTTATGGTACCAAGTCAAATATCAAGGGGAAATCGGATATGTCCGGGTACTAGAGTCAGTTATAATTGGTGAATCACCAGTTCGTTCATGGGATGTAGCAAAAGAAGCAACGAATTTGTCTCATTTTATGATAACTGAGTATCATAAAGATCCCGAAAAATACTTTCCACCAAATATTCAAAAGAAATTTGATAAACAACTTGATAGTGATCTAAATGTTCTTGCGAATGGATTACAATGGATTGATCAATTAAAAGAAGCACTCTATTTAGATAATAAACAAGGGTGGGTACAAGAAGAAGGAAAATGGACGTATTATAAAAAAGACGGGCAAAAAGTAACAGGTTTCCAATCAATTGATGGGAAACGTTATTATTTTGGTACCGATGGGGTTATGCAATCAGGATGGGTACATACAAATGGATATGATTATTATCTGGGTACCGATGGCGTGGTGCAAACTGGAATCCAACATATTGACGGAAAAACCTATTACTTTGGCCCGTTAGGTCCTGTACAATCTGGATTTACACATGTTGATGGGAAACCGTATTATTTTGATGCTTCTCATGAATCAAGAAATGGTTGGATGAAACAAGAGTTTAATTGGTATTTACTACAGCCTTCAGGTGCATTACAAACAGGAGATTTTACATATAAAGATAAGAAATTCTCCTTTAATCAAGATGGAGAAATGGTTAAAGGGTGGGTTACATTAGAATCCCTTGTTAAAAAAGTATATCCTGAGGCAGACTTGAAAAAAGCATTACGTGCAAAAAGTGTAAATAAAGGTGAAGTAATAGAAGTAGTGGGGAAAGTCGGTTCTTGGTATGAGGTTAATTACCAAGGAGAAAAGGGATATGTGCGCATTCATGATGCCATTATTTTTGATCAGGAGGCTAAAAGTCCACTCACTTTGCTTGATGGAAAAGTAAAGATATTTGAAGGTGTATTAGACTATTTAAAAAGTGATGAAACACTCATAAATAACACGATTAAGATTTTAGAAGAAGAAGAAAATCGTTTGGTAGATGATGCAGAGAATTGGGAAAGTATTTCAAGGAACGTAAACAACGCAAAGCAAGATGTACAGTATAAAATACAAGTGATGAAAGAAGCACATGGTAAGTTACAAGAACTAGTAAATGCAATGAAAGGTGATATAAAAAATTTAACCGTTACCCAAAGGAAAGAACTTGTAAAATTACTTGGAGCTGATGGAAAAGAATTACTAGATTTTGGTGTAGAGACATACAGTTTTATACTCCAGTATTATGAATCACTTATTGAGGCCTATGTTGGTTATTATCAAGCATTAGATGTGGTTTCGGCCAAAGCCATTGAATGTCAAAATGAAATTAATAAAGATATTCATCAAATCACATTGAATATGCAAGAGTTATCGAAGGGGTTATCTGGTGTAGTTAAAGATTTAGGACCAGTTGTAAATAGCTCCATTAATCTGAAACATTCCATTGATGAGGCAAAACCTGGGATGGAGGAACTTGTACAAGTAACAAGAAAAAACACTCCAATTATTGCGCAAGATTTACAAGCATTGGATGCGAAAGTCCCAGGATTCTTCACAGATTTCAACATGGGATTAGACCTTGCAAATACATTTATGGACTCAGCTAATAAAATAGCAAGTCATAAGATTGATATACCTGCTGCTGCCATCAATGTTGGAAATATTGACTTGAGTAATGCACTACGTGATTTAGGTGGCGATCCATCTAGAGTATATGATCGTAAAAATGATGGAGATGTATCATTCGTATTGGGTATGACGCCTATAATTGGTACAGGTAAAGAAATTGGACAACTCATCAAAGGGGAAGACTTAGTAACAGGTCAAAAATATGATCCAGAAGATTATGTATGGGGTACATTGGCTGTCGTCTCTGGTGGTACAACACGGGTTATCGGTAAAGTTGTAGGGAAGGTTGGAGACCTTGAGAAGAAAGGTAAGGCTTTAGAAGCGGCAGCCAAAAATACAAAATTCACGAAATATCCTACGGGTTTTGATGAAGTCGCTCAGTATATAAAACAAAATAAGAAATTACCGGATAATTTCATCACAAAGCAACAAGCTGAAGCTTTAGGATGGGATAGAAAGAAAGGAAATCTCCACGAAGTAGCTCCAGGAAAAAGTATTGGTGGAAATGTTTATTATAATCATGAAAGGCTATTACCAAGTGCTCCAAATAGGACTTGGTATGAAGCGGATATTAATTATTCATCAGGGTATCGAGGTAATGATAGAATTCTTTATTCTAATGATGGATTAGTGTATAAAACTTCTGATCATTATAAAACGTTTACCGAAGTAAAATAGGGAATAGAGGGATTAAATTTATGGATATAGTAAAATTAGATGGAAGAACATTTACTAGTAAAGAAGTATTGCACCAAATATTAAAAAAACAATTAGATTTCCCTAGTTTTTATGGGGAAAATGCAGATGCTTTGTGGGACTGTTTAACTGGATTTATAGGTCTTCCTATAACAATAGAATGGGAATCTTTCGAGAGTACTCAAAAAATGTTAGGACCTTATGCGGATTTAATTTTAAAAATATTTCAAGATGCACAAAATGAAATGCCAGGTAAGTTCTATATTGTTGTAAAATAATTAAAAGGAGATCTTAGGTAAAAATAAAAACCGTGGAAATATTTAATTTCTACGGTTTTTATTGTATCAATTAGGTTTTCTTTCATAGTGGCCCCTCATACCTCGAATCGTTTCCGTACCCCTATATCTAAAGGTGTGCCTTTTTGAAGGGATAATGGAAGTAAGTTGATTTCGTAATAAATTGGGTTTTTAACATTTTACAATCAATACCTTGTTAATACTGTGTAAAATATTCCAAGGATATTTTTTGAATAATTTAAAAATTAAAAATAAGTTTGTTTCCAAAGTTCCAATTAACCATACCATATATAGAATTAAATAAGTTTTTATGGAGGTTTAATTTATGAATCAACCTATTTATTACTATCACCCTTTTGACCAATATTGCTATTACAGCTCATTTAACGATGGACATTTTTCAGATTATAATAGACAAATAATTCGGCCAATTTATTCGTTTCCTCACATACCGGGACATTCCCCGTTCATAACAGATACACAAATGCTGTGGAGACTTATTTTCGCAAAAAGAATAAAGGAGGGGAAAGGTCCGATACACAGGAGTCCTCGTTTAGATAAAGTAGCCACATTAAAAGCGCATGATATGGCTAATATTAATGCTTGTCCTGCGAGTCATTACAGCTCAACCTTTGGTGGAGACGAGGGTATTATGTTATCACAAGCTGGTATTTCTGGAGCAGCAGGTTGGATTATTTATTGTGGAAAACCTGGGACATATGCCGATGCTTTTAATTGGTGGATGAACATTAGTACTCATGGTCATAGAGAAAATATTTTAAATCCTCGTTGGAATGCCCTTGGTGTAGGAAAAGCCACATCGCAAGATGGAACGGTTTACTGGTCAGTAATTTTCCATGAAAATTGGTCTGTATGATGAATCCCCAGTATCAACTTTTTGAGATTCAATAATTTCAGATCTAGGTTCTATGCTAAGCTAATGATCTGTAATCTTTATTTTCCCTTTATTTTTAACTTCTTGTTTTTCTGTATTCCCTTTAGAAACACTATTTTTTGTTCTCTGAAATTTGAACTAGAGCATCCTACTAACATAGAAATTGCTATAACGTATGATATCTTCATAAATACCTTTTTATTTTTCATTAATATCTCTCCTTTTTAATAAGATTAATATTTATTTGAATATTTACACTTTTATACAGGTGTAAAAGTGTAAAAAATAGTCAGCATAATAGTTGGGGTACAGGGGGTCTCGCCACATCGCCATCAAGCTAAGATTTTAAATTACCCCCAAACCAAATTTTTTTTAAATTGATTGATAGTAAACAAGAAAGGTTGAGAAATTTTCAATCTTTTTTATTTGGTGATTTTAAATTTTTCATTATAATTTATATTTTTACTCAAAAATAACTTTGACATATAATATACTTTATTTTATAGTAAGTACTACACTAACTACTAAAGGAGTAATTATGGAAGAACTTTATAAAGAACTTCAGAAATGGGGATTTTCACAATATGAATGTAAAGCGTATATAGGCCTTTTAAAAAATTATCCCATAACAGGATATGAAATAAGTAAACGGTCAGGTGTACCTCGTTCAACGATTTACGAAGTGGTGGCAAAATTAATTGATAAAGGTGCGGTTTATACGGTACCTTCTGATCCTGTAACCTATGCCCCATTGCCAGCTAAAGAGTTAATCCGTCGATTACGAAACAACTTCGAAAATTCTATGGATTATCTTGAAAAGAATTTATCTGCTTTAGAAAGTGAACAAGAAGTAGATGTGATTCATCGTATCAGTAGTGATGAGCATGTTGTTGCTGAAATGATTGATATTATAAATAAAGCAGAAAAAGAAATATGGTTGTCGATTTGGGAACCACAAGCCTCGTCTTTAAAAAGTGCTATAGATAGACGAATAAACGAAGAAATCCATGTTTTCTCTATTCTTTTTGGAGCACCAGATATGCAGCTTGGTGTAACTACTCATCATAATTATATGGCTCCCGAAGTAGCTGAGGAACGTATGAATGGTAGATTAACAATTGTAGCACGGGATAATGAAGAAGTATTAATTGCAAATTTTTCTCCAAATACACCTGCATGGGCAATAAAAACAGAAGATCCAGCCCTGGTATTAATCGCAATGGAGTACATTAGACATGACATTATGTTCTCAGAATTAGTTAAAGAAGTTGGTCCGGAGAAAACGGAATCTCTTTGGAAAAATGATTCTAATCTATTTCATGTTGTCACTGGAAAACGGTTCAAATAAATTGAACCGTATTTTCTTTCATTTTTTCGTAGTAGTTAGTGTGTTAGCTTCTATTTTTAAAAATAAGGAGGGAATGAAATGAGTCTGTCGAACGTCCAAGTGAATTCATCTCAGAGAGATGGAGATAGCTTTATCAAAGGAGTAAAAGATTGTATCCCTACATTACTAGGTTATTTAAGTATCGGAATAGCGGCAGGTGTTATTCAAAAGACTGCGGGACTTAGCATAGCTGAAATAGTTCTAATGTCTTTAATCCTTTATGCTGGCTCTGCTCAATTTATTGTTGCTGGGATGATGGCAACAAGCAGTTCTCTTTCTGCCATTATTATTACCATTTTCTTTGTTAATCTTCGGCATATTTTACTTAGTGCAGCACTAGCACCTTATTTTCGGCATCTTTCTCCATTTAGGAATATGTTAGTAGGCTCCCTACTTACCGATGAGACATTTGGTGTTGCTATTAGCGAAGCTGCAAAGAAAAAGAAAATCAGTGAAAGATGGATGCATGGCCTTAACATAACAGCTTATATAAACTGGCTTCTAGCTAATTTGGCAGGAGCATTTTTGGCACAGTGGATTTCCAATCCTGAAGAATTCGGCCTAGGATTTGCCTTGCCAGCGATGTTTATAGGGATTCTTATTTTAACAATGTTAGGAAGAAGTACAATCAAACTAGATATCATTGTCGCAATTATAGCAGTTGTTATTGCTGTAGGAAGTTCTTTCATATTGTCCAGTAGTATGGGGGTTATTGTGGCTACAATTATTGCTTCAACAATAGGAATGGTGGTGGAAAAATGGAAGTAAGATGGAGCGTTTTTTTAATTATTCTAGGTTCAGCTATTGTAACGTTTATTCCAAGGGTCGTTCCTCTTATGGTACTAAGTCGTTTCGAATTACCGGAATGGGTAATGCGATGGTTAAATTATGTTCCTATTTCTGTTATAGCTGCTTTGATTGGTCAGGAGATATTTATACATGATGGAAAGATTGTATCACTTACAAGTAACATTGAATTTTTTGCATCTATCCCAACTTTCTTTATTGCTATAAAAACACGTAGTTTAATGGGAACCGTACTGGGAGGTATTATTTCAATTATAGTTTTGAGCTTTTTGTTTTAAAACTAATTACTGTATTCAATCAATTATTACGTTTGAATGCCAATCCATTGCACAAAAAATAACTATAGAGCCGCAGGATAGAAAATAAGGATTGAAATATATGTTGAATTAATATCTTAGTATACTTGAATTGAACTAATATTTCGGGTTTTAAAAATCTTGTAAAGCCCCAAAATAAAAAATATGCATTTTGGGGTATTTATTTTTTAAACTTGATAGCGATGTGGTGGTATCCTGGATTGAAGAAGTATATATTCAATTTATCAACATGCTTTTAAATTTGAGTTTTTAGCCTCAATTTAAGTATTGAAATTCTCTAAATTTCGATGTATTATATTTTAGTATTTTCTCACTTTCCGAAGCCGAGAAAACATCATCACTTTTGAAAGGACCTGAACTCCAGCGGGTTCTTTTTATTTACTTGAACTCATTTTCGAATTATTGTATTATATTTTCGGGTCTTACTTATATATATCATTATCAGGAGAATCTGCATGTTTGTAGGTTCTTTTTTATTTTACTGAAAGTAATTTTTTACCCATTTGTTTACTTTCATTTTTTTGAATCATTGAGTTTATACTATCTCTTTACATTTCGTATAAATAGAGAAAAGTATACACTTAAAACACTGTTTTTGCGGAGGTTGTAAATTTTCTCTGTTTTTTCATAAAAAATACTCTAACAACTTAATAATTATATGTCTGTGTCCGATTAACTAAAATGAATTATCAAATCGAAAAGGAGAGTAGGACACATGAAAATAAAATTCAATGCGGGGAAATTGAAAGTTGATTTCGAGATTAACAAAGGTAAATGTAAAGTAATTAGCGGTTTAATAATCAAAAATTTTTTATGATGGACAAGAGAGTATTAGTTTACTCTTTTTTTCTTTGTTATATAGAAATTACATATTAATCTCTCTATTTGAGACATCTATATAAGGAGAGAGATGATGATTGAAGAGACGAATAAATATCCTCATGACTAATAGTTTTGTATAACTATCTATGCATTACAAATATATATTAGTTAAATATATAGAGACATCAAGATTAATTAACTATAAGAAAATGAGTTTTACGTTATAACTAAATATAATTCTTGAATATATGTAAATGGGATATTCTTATCTTTTTTATTTATGTTTTTTTCATTTTGTAAATGTATTTATCGCCTTGCCTTTCACTATTTTCTTTGGAAAACATAGTGAATTATGAGAAAGAGCGCTACAAGATCAACTTCAAAGAAGTAGTGCACTAAACCTCTTAATTATTACTTTTAAAACTTTACTTCCGAGAATGAATTTTATGTGAATAAGCCGTCCATATGATGGGCGGCTTATTCTAAAATTATTTTATCCATTATTTGGGGAACCACCAATTATTAGATATAACAACCATACAAAGAAGTTTAATACTATTTCCATAATACGTACTCTTATTAAAATCAATACTAATCATTTTTTTCCAAAGCATATTAAGCCACTCTTGATTATTATCATTTACCATAGCACTAACCGCAAAAGGAGAAATAAATTCTAAATGATTTTCTGACGAATTAGGTAAGTCTCTACCATCTAAATAATATCCGGATTTAATTTTATTTGGATCATTATTTGTTTTTGTTCTTATCCAAGCATTTAATTTGTTTAATAACATTAATGCTCTGTTATCACCTGTTAACAAATAATCCAAAGACAATCTCCAAGGTGTCCTACAAGCATTTGTAAAATAATAACCATCATATTCACCTTCTAAATACCCTTCTTTTACTGGTTTAAAATGCCCATTTTGTTTTTCTGCAAAGTCTGGTAATAACCCAGTATATAAATTATGAATTTGATTTGTAATTATATACGTTTTATCTATTACTTGAATCCATCTCGAATCACTGGTTTCTTTTTGAAATGCTTTTAAATGATCGATCATGAAATCAGAAGGACGAGTCCCTCTACCATACTTCGAATTATCATTTGGCACCCAATCCCCTAATTTTAAAAAGAAATCTATTGAATTTACATCACTCAACATAATTGCTTTTATCATTCTCTTTGCTTCATTTAAATAATTAATTTCTCCATTACTTCCCCATTGATAATGCGCTAATAAAAGGGAATAAGCAATATCCATATCCCCATCTGTTGCTGAATCTGGTTTATCAGTAGATGATTCATAATTCACTATATTTCCATTCTCATCCTCAATTTGTTTCCATGCCATTAATAAATCATTATTATTGCTAGAATGATCTTTATAAAATCTATATAGTCCATCAAAATATGTTTTTTCAGAAAAATCATCCGTATTAGCCATAATAACCATTAAAAGCATACCATGACCATGACTTTCAGAAATAGATACTGTATTTTTCGGTTCAAGCATTCCTTCAATATTACTATTAATATAATATTGATTTGGTTTCATAGAAGATTTTATCAAATACTTTGATTTCCACATTTGATAAAATTCTTTTACTTGTTGATCTAGTTTTTTTTGATTTATATAATTAGGTTTAATTGTTCCTATAGTATATTTTGTATGCTGAGGAAAAGGCCTCATCGTTAATTCTGTACGTGATTTTATCATGAAATTTCTAAATAAATCTTTTATCCCCATACTTCAAGTCCTCCAATAATAAAATCTAAACTTAAATTTATTTTTTATATACTTTATTTCAAAAAACTAAAGAAATACCATATATAAACACATTAAAATAATGAATTAAAGGATATTTATAAACCTATGCTTTACTTCTATACTTTTACTCAAAATACACAAATCTCATAAAAAGTTAAAACCACTTACTTAAAGTGGATGGTTTTATTTTTTTATGGAATTAATAATTCATAAACCAATTCATTATCAGTCATAGTAGAACACTTTTGCCAAGGATGAACAAATTTATGCCAATACTGATTTGTCCAACCATTTTTATAAATACATAATTTCCATCGATAATGAGAATGGTGATAATCCTGACGATCATAATCATAACTAATAAAATCTGATTGAATGTATGAATTAAACAATATAAGACCTCCTATAAAAAGTACTTAAAATATCCTATTACATATGAATGTCCCAATTCATAAAGCAAATGCCCAATAATAAATATTTATTATTATTTATCTAAAAAAAAGATAAATAATCTAAAATGAAAAGAGATCTTTATTTAAAAGATCCCTTTTTTTATTTACCAAACAAACGACTCCAAAATGATGAAAGATAAAAAAGAAGAACTGAATACTCTTTTAAAAAATAAAAACCTTGATTGGACACTAATTAGACTACCTTTTGTAAAAAAAGGTTTTGAAGTTAGAACAGTGAAAAAAGTCTTGCCAATATGCCTGGAATAATAATTCTAAAAAAAGAAATAGCAAATTTTATAGTTAGTCAAATTGATAACAAAACATATATTCATAAAATACCTTTTATTGCAATTTAATATAAACCTATTTTATGCAACAATAGATTTTAACTGTATAACCACATTATGGGGTTCCACCACATCGCTATCAAGCTAACAAAATAAAATCCCCCTAAAATGAAAAAATACGCTATTCTTTCTGTAGAATCATAGGAAAGGATGGCGTTTTTTATGTCTGTTTCTAACGAATTACAACAATTTGCTCAAGAGATTCAAAGTGCCCCATCTCCAAATGTCTTACGGGATCTTGCTAGAGATGTTGGCTTTGTACAAAGAACCAGTAAGTACCAAGCAAAAGATTTAGTCGCTTTATGTGTATGGGTGAGCCAAAATGTAGCTATGACTTCTTTAACTCAGTTATCTAGATGTTTAGAAGCATCAACAGAAGTACTTATCAGCCCTGAAGGCTTGAATCAACGATTTAATAAAGCGGCTTAAATCAAAAAAATGAAACCCGTTAGGGTTTATTTCGTATGCAAATCTTTAAATTGCCTACACGTAGCCTTTAGAAAAAAAGAAATAACCTCTACTATGATTGATGTTGTATGACCTTAGCTTGATAGTGATGGGGTTCCACCACACATCCATCAACTTAAGGATTTAGAATTACTCTAAAACGAAATTTTGTTACAATTTAGCACAAAACTTTGTTCTGGGAGTACAATAAAATTTTAAAATAACACAACTTTTCAATAAAAAACAAACAGCTTAAACCCATTAGAATTATAGGTCAGAAAAAAACTGGCAGATTAACAAGAGAACGAATTTTACTATGATTATAATTTAATTGATCCGGTTTGATTGCTAGGCGAAGGTTAGGAAGCCGCTGTAGCAAAGTACCTAATGCAATTTGTCCTTCTAAACGTGCTAATGGAGCCCCCAAACAGTGATGTATACCAGCCCCAAAGGCTAAATGATTATTCTCTTCTCGTGAAATATTCAATGTTTCCGGATAAGTAAATTTCTGTGGATCAATATTTGCAGCAGTCAAAGAGAGTAGAACTAAATCACCTTTGCGAATCATTTTTCCATGTATTGTCATATCTTCACTAGCAAGTCGGCTAATAAACATAACTGGGCCGGAATAGCGTAATAGTTCGTCAACAGCGGAAGGAATCAGGGAAGGGTTTTCCCTTAGTAAATTCATTTGTTCGGGATATTGAAGTAATGCCAGTACACCATTACTGATTAGATTAACTGTCGTTTCATGTCCAGCGATAATGAGCAGCCAAATTGTCGAGAGAAGCTCGTTATTACTCAACTTGTCTTCTTGCTCTTTTGTTTGAACGAGCTCGCTTATCAAATCGGCATCAGGATTTAGGCGCTTTTCGTTAAGCAGTGCCTCGATGTATTGAATAAACTTTTCAAGTGTTGTTGTAACTGCAGCTCCTTCACTAGGGTCCACAGAGGCGTTCATGAGTACTTTTGTCCATTCACGGAACTGGCTTCGATCAGTGGCGGGAATCCCAAGCATCTCTGAAATAACAATAATGGGTAGTGGGTAAGCAAAATCTGAAATAATTTCCATCTTTCCTTGTTCCTGTACAGCAACCAACAATTCGTCGGCAATTTGCTGAATGCGGGGACGAAGATCCTCTATCATACGTGGTGTAAAGGCTTTAGAGACTAGACGACGTAGGCGAGTATGATCAGGTGGATCTACCGTAAGCATATTCGGCATATTCATCAGCCAGTCAAACAGTTTACTCGCAGCTGGATTTTCCAAAATTGGATGCTGCTTATCATGGAGTGGTGTGAATTTCCGTAAATCTTTGATAAAACGAGAATCTTTTAGAATAGTAATCACATCATCATAGTGTAATGCGACCCATGTCCCTCCCATGCCATAAAAGTCATCAATTTGAAAGAAACGCTCTTGTTGCTTGATGAGGTTTTTATAGAACATAATGGGATTACGCATGGTCTTTGGCGAATTCAAATCCTTAAAAGTAAGTTTTTTCACTAGTATCCTCCTTATCATTATAACTATTGAATGATCTGAAATTACATGTCTCTTTACCATACTATTCTATAATCGTTCATAATAAAAAATGATACATCCGATTCCTAGACTTGTTTGGTTGAAAATATATTCCTAAAATCAAAAAAACACTAATACGTTTTTCTTTATATTTCTTCCGGAATATACAAATATTGATTATATAACAGCCTATATGGCTCACCATACATGTTAAGAAAACAGATTTACCGAAAAAAAAATGAGCATTTTTATTACAAGTTAGCACAAAATTTCATTTTTAGGATAGTTGTCTTCTCTTAGCTTGATGGGGATGGGGGAGCACCACATCACAATCAAGTTAACAAAAGTAAATACCCCAAAAATGAAAATTTTATCCTTTAATACGAACTCCAACATATTTATGTTTTGTAAAACCATGCGATCTTTAATTTGCTGACAACGTGGATTAATACAAAATATAAATAGAAAAAATCCCTAACAATATCCAAAACAATGGTTAGGGATTTTTTCTATTTATTAAAAGATTAACAGGTGACTTGCGAAGCAAGTTACCTGTTTTTACTATAGATTTCTTAGGCTTTTCTGACTCACTCTCTTTATTTGCCGCTTCTAAAAATGTAGCAACATAATCCAATAGAAAAAATATTTACACTATCATTATAGGTTTATATATCTATACTAAACATTCAGTATATATATTCTCAATTCAATTGCTACTATACCTGTGTTAAGTTATTAGTGAAAAATAGATTTTAACAATTAATATTACAAGACATAAGTAATTGCATCATTTTAGTAATATGGATACGAATAGAATGGAGGAATAATTTTGTATAAGGTATCACAATTTAATGTACCTTTCAAAAGAGATAATATTAATTTTCTATATAATAGCCATACAGGAGCGTTCGTTAAAATTTTTGATGAATATAAGGATACTATAAAAAAAATTAGCAAAAGAGACTATAATGAAATTCCTAATTTACATTTAGAAGAATTAACTAGGGCTGGTTTTATAGTAGAAAATTCTTTAGATGAATACGGAGTTTACCATTATTTAACTAATAAAAGCCGTTTTGGAAGTGAATATTTAGGTTTAACCATAGCAACTACATTACAATGTAATTTTCGATGTCCATATTGTTATGAGGATCATGTAGATGAATATATTGAGGGACAAAAAGAAGAAGATTTGAAAAACTTCATTCAAAATAACTTGAAAAATAAGACTGAATTTTCTGTTACATGGTATGGTGGTGAACCATTATTAAAAAAAGATCTTATAGATAGAATGTCAAAGTATATATTAGCAATATGTAAAGAAAAAAATATACAATATAGAGCTAAAATAGTTTCAAATGGATATTTACTTAATAGAAAAATTGCAGAACATTTAGTCCAAGAGAATAATGTTAAATATGTACAAATTACATTGGATGGTGGCCCAGAGACGCATGATGTGACTAGAATCTTAAGAAATAAGCAAGGTTCTTTCAATAAAATTTTAAATAATATTAAAGAAATACAAGACATTATACAAGTCGGAATTCGAGTAAATGTTTCAAAAGAAAACGTTGCAGATGTCTATAAGCTATTTCCAATCCTAATGAACCACGGATTAAACAACAAAGTTTCCTTGTATTTTGCTCCAGTAGGGGCATACAATGACGTTTGTCAATCTATTAGTGAATCCTGTCTAGTAACAAGGGAATTTGCAAAATGGGAGACAGATTTGATTGAATATGCGGATAAGATTGGCTTCAATATGGGAAATCTTTATCCTAGAAATCGTGGTGGTTGGGTTTGTCAAGCTGTAGATAATAACTCTTTTGTTGTAGATGCCTATGGTGATTTATTTAAATGCTGGCATGAAGTTGGAAATAAAAAATTAAGAGTAGGAAATTTAGCAGAAGGCATTACTTCGTTACAAACCTTAACAAAATGGATGAATTGGGAATTGCCAAACAAATGCAAGACATGTAATATTATGCCTCTTTGTAAAGGAAGATGCCCAGAACTAAGTTTAGAAAAACAAGATTTTGAATGTGACCAATTAAAATATAATATCAAAGATAGATTATATAGATATTACATAAAAAATCCTATCGATAAACAAAAAGTACCGGAAACTGAGGTTATTAAACAATCTAGTTAATAAGAAAGTTGAAATATACTTTCAGTGAAAGGAGGTGAATATAATGGAGTACATTGTAAAGCCAATTACATTAAATCCTAAGGATAACAGTGATCGATTAGAGTGTGGTATTAAGTTTAATTAAAACTTAATGATAACAGAAATCGATAAGAGTAGGGTTTTAACAAAAGGATATGTCTTTTCCATCAAATATGGTAAGATATATCCTTTTGTTTATTTGTCTTTTATTAGCTACATAGGGATGTGGTACAACCCTTTGTTAAAGTTTTTTTAGTAATTTAATTTGCATAAACATATTTATGTTCAAATAATATTATAGAGTATATAAAAAGACACTATACTCTATATAGTGTCTTTTTATATGTTGACTAGTTCTGAAAGAAAATGTAGTGATTAATCATAATTTGTTGGATGCTTCTTGGTTAATTCCATTATAACATTATTATAGAAGAATTTAAATGCATTTATGCATATATATAATTTTAATATATTTTAGACACATCTGAATTTTTTCTTTCGATTACCAAAAATTCCAGTTTCTTTATTTTTATATCTATACTATAATTTAACTGCTAAATCGTAAAAAAGGAGTTCTAATAGATATGGAGATGAGAAACTTACAAAAATTAATTGAAGACAAGAAAGTAGAATTAATTAAACTAGTAGATAAATATGGATTTAGACATCAGCAGGTGCTAAGTTTAAGTCAAGATATAGATAAGTTAATAAATCAGATTATTTATATAAATCACAAATGTAAGTAGAACCCTACATTTATAATTGCAGTTTAATGAGGGTTACTTTGGAATATTTTAATTTAAAAGTAAAAAAGAGAATATTGAATTAGAGGAAACTTTTCATTTTGCACCAAAATATAAAAAATGTATGCTCTAGACCACGTGTGCAGAGGATATGCAGCAGAATTTATTATTAATTCTTATCGTGAAATGATTAATAGTTGAACTACTCACCACTTAACGTCCTAACGGACTGTTTGAAGTGGGAGATTCCTGCGAACACCGGTGTATCCACCAGTTATCTTAGCAGGCTCTACCCGCAGTCCCTACGGTGAGAACATAAGTATCTTGTACGCTGACTCACCACACTACCTACTTTAGCTTGGTTTTCGCAATTTTGAGAAGCGTGGGGCGATAGAACGTTGAAGATTTTACGGTCGCAACGTTTTTCTGCAACCAACCTCATATCTTCAGTTTTCGAAGAGCAATCTGTACAAGCAAATGATAGCAAATATGTTGGCTTATGCCAACTGACATTCATCTCCCACCTAAAATTGGTGTTTCACACCTTCACATTTTTGAGGAAGGAGTCTTCTGTCGGAAAACGATAAAAATATGCTATCTGATTACTGTAAAAAGACATGAAAGTAGGAACTTATTTTATAGTGTAATATATTGAATTATCTACGGGGAAAGTTTATTTAGTATCCATTTTCTTGTCCACATATCGGGACAAGAAAATGGATATTTTTTTAAACGGAGACACTAAAGTGGATACTTTTTCACATACAGACAACAACCAAGTGGGTACTTTTTAAAAATAGCTGCAAACACAATGAATTTTTAACTACTACACGTTGAATTTTTAGGAGCTGGTTTCAATTTTAATTTCTAACTCTTATATCAGAGCTATTAATATAAATTTGAAATAAAAAGGGATTAGATAAGTTTTTGTAGAATATATAAAGGTTAAATTTCTGACTTTCAATAAAGCTGCTTAACATTAGACTAAAATTGAGCATTTTCTTTAAATATTTTTATATAGACAACATATAAATTTCATCCATAAATTAAGGAGATGTTGTAATGACCAAAAAATTCGTAATTACTAAACCTAGTGACCTAGCTGGCTTTTCATCTTTTAAGTGTTCATTATGCGGGGAAGAATTTAAATTACGGCCGGATGAAGTACAAGAAGATGACGTTTTAGAGCTGTTTTGCCCAAGCTGTGGGATTCCAAGTTCAGTTTCTACATACTACACTGAAGATATAAAAGAAAATGCCTTAATTATTGCAGAGAATGAGATAGCAAACATGATAAATGATTTATTCAAAGGGTTAGAGAAGACCTCAAAAAAAAGTAAAAATATAAAATTTAAAGCAAAGAAGCAAAATACATCAAAACCAATAAAAGAACTATATGAAAAAGATGATCTAAACGAAATTTTATTTTTATGTTGTAACAGAAATGCAAAGTTATCGATATTAACAACAGCAGGACACCAGCCATTTTGTCCATATTGTGGGGTGAATTAATTGGAATCAACTGTTCTAATCCCTATTAAAAAATTTAAAATTATATCTAAGAGTTTTAGAAGAGTCTCTGGGGATTTATTATATTCCACTGATATTCATGAGACTATGAGATTAGCTATAAAGTTTATTGCTTATATTGAAAATGAGTCTATTATTTATGACTTTATACGTAAATGTCACACACAAGACTATGATATAGAAGAAATCCTAAACTCAAAGGAATATGAATCGAAATATGACATTCCAATTGATAATAACGAAGAAATTAGCTTTATTTATCAACTATTAAAGTATGCGACAGAAAATTTATCTTCTTATAATCAATTGACATATGGATATGCTTTTTACAAGGGAGCAAAATTTTCGGATCAAGTACGTGAATTTAATTATCAGGTAGTTAGGCTTTTAGTAAATCACATTACAGATTATTTAGAGGAGATGGCGATTGAATTGGGAATTGATGAAAAACCGAACGCAAAATTATTAATTCAAGGAAATGTTGGTCAGTTTAATTATGCAGAGCAAGGGAATATCGAAGCTATTCAAACTAATAACCAAGGTGAAAATAATGACCTTCAAAAGGTAGCGCAAGAGTTAATCGAACTATTAAAAGGTACTTCTTTAGAAAATAAAGATATTCAAGAAGATGCTATAGACTTTGTTGGAGAAGTAGCGCAAAATATTGAAGAGGGGCAGTCACCAAAGCCATCTCTTCTTAGAAGAGCAAAAGAATCCCTAACGGATATTAATTCGATGGTGGAGAGTGGTTCTCAAATCGCTATTAAAATAGGTCAATTTTTAAGTCTGCTTAACAGTTAAATTTAAAGAGTTAATTATATTGTTGGATCTCTCACTTGGATTTATTATTAAAAATAACTACCTTTTAATAAAAAGACAATTACTTATGAATTAAAGTAATTGTCTTTTTTAATACAAGTTTTTAATTAAAATAATACCAGTATACGTGCATTGATATATATACCATTTATAGATGTTAGTTCAATAGCATCTATAAATGGTATGGGAATTTTCCCATTTGAAACCTATTGCTTATTTTTCCATCTTTTCGATGATAGGAGCTTTAGCGGATAATTCACCGGTTGCCATATTATTCATAAAATATGCCCCATAAATAGTAATAGTATCTCCAATATTTATATCCTGTAAGATTTCAGGGGAAACGATAGCACTAACAGTCGAATCCTCATTAGAAATTTCAATAGCGTCATTTGATTTATTGATTACATTTCCAGTGTGCATTTTATATTGTTTTTTTAGCACGTTTTCTTCATTTTCTTTTTGAACAATAGCATATTTAGCTGTATCGGGCTGGCCAAATACAAGACCATCTATAAAAATAGGTGCATAAATAGTAACGGTATCTCCAATTTGAATATCTTTAAGGATTTCAGGGGAAGAAACGATAGCATCTAAACTTGTATTTTCATCAGAAATAATTAAAGACTTTTCTGTTTTAGCAGTTACTTTACCAGAACGTTTTTTGTGTTGATTTAGTAAAGCTTTTTCTTTTTTAGCGGCTTCTGATATCGACTTCGATTTATCCATACCTGTATTAGGAGTAACTGTCTTACTTGCCAACTTTTCGATGATAGGAGCTTTAGCGGATAATTCACCAGTTGCCATATTATTCATAAAATATGCTCCATAAATAGTAACGGTATCTCCAATATTTATATCCTGTAAGATTTCAGGGGAAACGATAGCACTAACAGTCGAACCTTCACTAGAAATACTAATTGAGTTATTTGTTTTATTAATTACATTCCCAGTATGCTTTTGGTATTGGTCTTCTAGAACATTTTCTTCATTTTCCTTTTGAACAATAGCATATTTAGCTGTATCGGGCTGGCCAAATACAAGACCATCTATAAAAATAGGTGCATAAATAGTAACGGTATCTCCAATTTGAATATCTTTAAGGATTTCAGGAGAAGAAATCATAGCATCTAAACTTGTATTTCCATCAGAAATAATTAAAGACTTTTCTGTTTTAGCAGTTACTTTACCAGAATGTTTTTGGTGTTGATTTAGTAGAATTTGTTCTTTTTTATTTTGTGTTGAAACAGCTGTCTCAGTAGTTAAAGATCGATTTTCTATTGAAATTGACTCACCTTCTTTATTATTGATATCCATATCCTTACTGTTGACTTTTTCTCTCAATTTATCTTTTATTTCTTTAGAAAACATATCTGTTTTAGCAGTAAGTTGAGCAGCTTCAGCTCGTGTTATGAATCTATTTGGTTGCCAGCCGTTATCCGTACCATTGGAAATTTTTAAATCAATTAAAACATTGGCGAATTTTTCACCCCAATGTCCTTTTAAATCCTCAAATTTACTTTGGCCATTTTCATGTGTTGTACTTTGTAGTTTATAAGCATTTACTAGCATCGTTGCCATGGCAGCGCGTGTTACTTTCCCAGATGGATTGAAGATTCCATTCCCTTCTCCTTTAACAATGCCAGCTTTTTCAGCTGCAGCAATATACGGAGCGCCCCAGTGGTCTTGAGAGTCTGTAAAAGAAGGTTTGGCTTTTGGATCAATTTCTATTCCTAAAGCTTTTGTTAAAATTGTTGCAGCGGAAGCTCGATCTAACGTAACGTTTGAGCCAAAAGTGCCATCTGGATAACCAATTAACACTTGTTTATCCACTAAGTAATTAACAGATTGCTCTGCCCACTTTGGAACATCAGGGAATTTGTGAGTATCTGCAAAAATACTAGAAGAATAGGATAATATAGCCCCTGCAAGAAGACCTGTTGTGATTAATTTGCGCTTCATAAAAATATACACCTCTACCAATCTATTGTATTACCAAATTGAGATTTTTTATTTTTATTTTTATATTTATATGTTTGTGATAATGTTGACATCTATTCAATTTGGTGTAACGATTATAGTTACTTATATGCATAAGTGTCAATGAATAAATTTAACAAAAATGTTTTATATTTACATAATAAATATAAATTAATTTTATTTACTAAAAATTAATAATGTGTTGACGTATTAATATATACTTAATTATAATTAATCGAAATTAATTGAGATTGATTTTCAAGTTTGTTTACTAGTTTAACAAGTATACAAACTTGAATTTAAATAAAAAAGTTGAATATAAACTTATATTTGTTCATTGGCACTTATATACAGGTAACTAAAATGGTTGAACCAAATGTATGTTAAGCTTAAAATTTTTTTAAAGATACATATTGATAGAAAACCTTTCCTCTAGATATTCTTTTGGATAAAAAAACTTTATTTATGCAATTCCTTATATATATTATCCATTAACAATATAGTTAATTATTCAATAAGCTCACCAACATTTATTGCAATTTTTTATTATTACTTCTTAATAAAGGGATAATATAAATTAAATGCATGAAAATGGATAGGAATTAAGATTTAGAAGGAGAATATTTTATGAAATCCAAGTTAATTGCTACAGGAATTATTGCAGGAAGTCTACTATCCTACTCATCTAATACATTTGCAGATACTCATAAGTTTCCAGATGTTCCAGCATGGGCGGACAAATCCGTTAATTATTTAGTTAATAAACAGGTATTGAATGGTTATCCAGATGGAACTTTTGGTTCTCATGATTCATTAGACAGAGCTTCGGCCACAAAAATTATGACAAAAGTTTTAGGAATAGAAATTGACTTCGATGCAAAACCATCTTTTACAGATTCACAAAACCATTGGGCTACCCCGTATATTGCTGCAGCTGAAAAAGCTGGCATTGTTAAAGGAGAAGGGAATGGAATCTTCAATCCATCTGGGAAAGTAACACGCGCTGCCATGGCAACGATGCTAGTAAATGCCTATAAACTACAAAGTACAGCACATGAAAATGGCCAAAGTAAATTTGAGGATTTAAAAGGACATTGGGGAGAAAAATATGCCAATATCTTAATTGACTTAAAAATTTCCAATGGTACGGATAACGGCTGGCAACCAAATAGATCTATAACACGCGCCGAGGCCGCTCAACTTACTGCCAAAACAGATATGTTGAAACAAAATCAAAATAATGGTTTAAAAGAAAAAGAAATCATTACTGCTACTTCGTATGAGGATTTAAATTTAACAGTGGCTTCGAAAATTACAGCTCAAGAGATTGATAGTTTTATTGCAAAATACCATTCAGATAGTCCATTAGTTGGACATGGGCAAGATTTTATTAATGCGCAAAATCAATACGGTGTAAATGCACAGTATTTAGCAGCACATGCAATTTTAGAGTCTGGATATGGAAAATCAGAAATCGCATATCGAAAACACAATTTATTTGGGTTACGCGCATATGATAAGGATCCGTTTAAATATGCAAAATATTTACCAACCTACGGTGACAGTATTGCATATAATGCCAATTATGTACGAGAAAGATATTTAGAAGAAGATGGTATGCATTATAATGGACCGACATTAGCTGGTATGAACGTAAAATATGCATCAGACAAAGGCTGGGCTGGAAAAATTGCAAATATTATGGAACGTATTAAACCTTTCCGTGCGGAAGACTATTCATCTGCAAAAAAATTACCAAAGAATCCTGAAACATTAAATGTTGAAGCGTTATCTAATAACATTCCATATAACATGTATGAAGATGGGACAACAGCAAATGTTGTATCAACAGCTGCTTATTACCATGTACCGTATCCATTTAACTTAAAAATTAAAAGTAAATCAGATGTAGCAGTCGAGGAAAATAGAGTTGGTACAGTAACTCGTGGAACAAACATATTTATTTATCGTGAAGATCCAAATGGATGGGTGGAATTCTCTTTTGACACTACTGGAGAAAAATACTGGACATTAAAAAGTAAATTAAGTATGTAATTAGAAAGCTCTCTTTCACTACTCATAATCGTTTAGATTTAAATGACATATAATTCTGAGACAAGTTTTTTACTTTTTAAATATAGTTATGTATACAAAAAAGTTAGAGAATTATTTTCTCTAACTTTTATGCGCTAGTACTTGAAATTAAAAAGATGGTGGGGTTACTCCAAATATAACAGTGACTTTGTGTAAAGAAGTGTTTTCCCATTTATGTTTTGCGTATGGTGGGATTTTAACACTATCACCTGGGTTAAGAAGTAAAACTTCATCATTTAGATATAGTTTTACTTGTCCTTCCATAACAAATGCTATTTCTTCACCTTTATGTGCCATAGGCTCCATAGAAGAAGCGGTTTGAGGTAACAGATTCATTAAAGCTAATTCCAGTGATCCATTTAAATTAGGTGATAATAACTCATACGAAACATTGCCGCTTTCAGGGAAAGTTATTTTTTTTCTTTGATTAGCTCTTACAACTAATTCTTCTGTATTGGTATCTTCTAAGAAAAAATTAAATAAAGCAATATTTAATGCTGCAGAAATTAGTTTTAGTGTTTGTAAGGATGGATTCGTGATTCCTTTCTCAATCTGACTTAACATGGAAGGTGTTATATCAGCTAATTCAGCTAATCGTTTACTAGTTAGTCCAGCGCCTTTTCTAAAGGCCATAATTTTTTCACCGATATTAATATTGTTCATATGCGTAATCCCCTTTAAATAAGTGAATAAAATTAAAATTAATTTTATTCACTTATACTAAACATGTTGTTAATATACTTAATTATAATAAAGTATGATTAATTTTCAAGCACCTGCATAGTTGTGAGAATAGTAATAAGACGAGAAATGATTGATACTTATTCTTCCATGTGAACCATTAAGTATGATGACCTGATTATATGATTGAATTTCTGTATAAGATTTTGGGATTGACAATAATGCAATAGCGGATGGACTGGCACTTGGAATAACATCTGGGTTTGTAAGGAAAGCAATGGCAACATTTTTAAGTGGGGCATATAAAGTTGGTGATAATCATTTATATAAGCTATTAAAAGAAATAGTGGGTAAAGAGGATATTTAGCTAGAACCAACAACATTAGCAGAGACCTATTAAATTGCATAAAAGGGGGAGAGGCTATTTACAAAATAATGATTTAAAACATAAATTGAATCAAGGTACACAAATTGTATAGGGAACAGGAGGAAGTATGATTCCCACAAAAAGTAGTGGAAGAATACTATCAAACAAGTTCTCAGTTAATTAAAAAGAAGTTCTAATAAGTAAATGACAACATATGGGTAAACACCAATGCTTTATTATAAAATTTTTTAGGAAGTGAAAACATTATGAAATCAGCTTTAACTAACATTATGATCTCCTTGATTCTTGCAGTAGGAGGGATCATTGCGCATTTTATGGGAAATCAAGGTTGGGTCTTCGATTGGGTAGGGGTATTACTGGCATATCTATCTTTGGGCATTTTAATAGGTTTATATAACAAAACTGTGTATTATAAACCATTTCCTAAAATACTAAATAGAACTGTATTTATTACCTTTAATGCTACAGTATTAGGAACAATAATAGGGTTAACATGCCAACTATTAGGAAAGGCGAATCTTACTATAATGATGTATTATTGGTTGATAATGTTATTGCTACATTTCATTACTATAATAACATTGGTTATCCTAGTATTTGCACATCAAAATAGTCAAAAATACAGTCCGCTATATACATTTATTGTAATTTTAAACATTTTTCTTACCCTAGGACCAGTATTATATCCTTTGGTTCTAACTATTATAGGAAATGGCATGAATGCTAGTGCAGGACACTAATTTTTACCTATATAGATTATTAAAATAAGTAATCCAAAATTGATATTTGTTAAGTTAAATAATTTTATAAACTAATATAATAATATAACTAAACAACATAAAGTGGAATAATAGGATAGAAAGAAGATTATAATATGAAAATTAAGCTTAAGAAAAAAAGAATTATAAGTATATTGTTGGCTATTACATTAGTAGCAATAGGGTATTACATGTTTCAATCTATTACGAATCCTAAGCTGGTAAATGCGGAAGAGGTAAACAGTGTTCAACAAGTGAGCAGTCTACCTAAAAATGAATTAAAAAAATCGATACCTAATTGTTTTGATGGTAAAGAAAGAAAAGTTGCATATTTAACTTTTGATGATGGACCAGGAAAATATACAGCTAACCTATTGGATGTATTAAAGAAAAACAATGTGAAAGCAACATTCTTTTTAATTGGCGATAATGTGAAAAGGTTCCCAGATTTAGTGAAACGAGAGCATGTTGAGAACCATTATGTGGGTATGCATAGTATGACACATGATTTTAAAAAGTTATACACCAATCAGGAATATGTTAAGGAAATGAAAGAGGATCAATCTTTAATTAGAAATGTTATTGGAAACTCACCGAAATTAACACGCCCACCATATGGATCAATGCCTGGGTTAAATGAATCACTTCGAAATGAAGTGGTCGGAAATAATTTAAAAGTATGGGATTGGACAATTGATTCTTTAGATTGGAAATACAATAAATTATCCGTTGATGTAGCGTCCGCAAAAATTGTTCAAAACGTCTTAGCAGGTGCGACGTCTTCAAAAGAAATTATTTTAATGCATGATATTCATCCGCAATCTGTCGCGGCAGTTCCAGCAATTATAAAAGGATTAAAAGAAAAAGGGTATGAATTCGAAGCTTATGATGAGAATAATCATTTTTCAATAAACTTCTGGCATGATAAGCGAATATAACAAGTATTTATAATTTAAATGAATGGAATAAGAAATTGATATAGGGTTTAAATATATGTAAGAGCGCGTTGACCTAAATATATAACAACACGCTCTTTTAAAAATTTATTTTTTATTATTTAAATTTAAGTATAGGATTTTTCATTATATAAAAAATAATCAAATGTCCTTTATTTTTATACTTTCGATTACTTAATTACTATATAACAATGAGGTGGATTTAATTGTCGTTTTTAAAAAACAGTAAAATTGGTACAACACTTAACGTAATGGTAGTTATAGCAAGTGTCTCGTGTATCATATTATCTATACTAGGATTTTGGGGCCTTAAAAAAGGGGAGCATGCTTCTACTACTATGTATGAAGATAGTTTATTACCAATTCAGTGGATAGGAGCTATAGAGTCTAATTTTTATCTAATCAATATGAATGTAAAGGAAACGATCCTATCAAAAGATGAAAAACGAATAAAAGAACTTTTAACAGAAATAGATGTGGCTCGTGCAGAAACTGATAAGTTATTAAAGAAGTTTGAGACAAGAGTTAGTTCTAATAGAGAAAAGGAATTGTATAACACATTTTATACAATATTCAAAGACTTAAGAACACAACTGAAAAAAGTGCAAGATTTGGGACAATCTAATAATGAAGAAGCATATGCTTATTACCTAAAAGAGGTTGATCCTAATATGAAAAAGTCAATTCAGGCAATTCGCGAACTTATCCAATTTAATAATAATAATGCAGATCAATTACAAAAAAATAATACTGACAGTGCAACAAATACCATGATGCTGTTTATTAGTATCTCCATTATAGCAATTGCAATTGTTATTTTTATTGGCTATATCATTAAAAGTGCGATTAAACAACCAATTGTACTATTAGAAAGAGATATGAAAGGGGTATCTGCAGGTGATTTAACGTTACGTACTTCTTATAAATCAAATAATGAATTGGGAAGCATTGTGAAATCTTTTAATAACATGTTGGATAACTTACAACAATTAATTGGAGAAGTAAAAAACACAACACAGGAGGTTATTTCTTCAACCGATGGGATGTTACAAGATACTAAACGAGCATCTCATATATCAAGTGAGGTTGTTCAAACTATTTCTGAGGTTGATAAAAAAATAGAAGGACAAGTTACTAGTATTCAAGAAAGTGCATCTTCAATGGAAGAAATTGCGACTGGAGTTCAAATAGTAGCTGAATCCTCAGCAACGGTTACAGAAGTGGCTGTCACAACAACAGAACAAGTCAATTCTGGTAGTGAAGTGATAAAACAATCTATACTTCAGATGAATAGTATTCATGAGGTTGTTGAAGAAACTTCTAAAGTAATTGAGAGGCTTGTTACACGTACGCAAGAAATAGATAAAGCTCTGGATGCAATCACTAATATTGCTGAACAAACAAACCTACTTGCCTTAAACGCATCAATTGAAGCTGCACGTGCTGGAGAAAACGGTAAAGGATTTGCAGTAGTGGCAGCGGAAGTAGGAAATTTAGCTGAGCAGTCTAAAACATCTGCATTTGAAATCAATCATTTAATACAAGCCATTCAACAAGATACAAAAGATACAGTTGCTGCAATGCAAAAAGGCCAACAAAAAGCTTCGGAAGGAAAAGAAACAGCTAATAAAGCAGATCAAGCATTCTCATCCATTCTGTCGGCTATTAATAAAATCACTAGTCAAATTCAAGAAGT